>JBBSRB010000063.1:0-16638 GCA_038243445.1 Chitinophagales bacterium
GAAACCCGTGAACTCGTAAAACTTCTAAAAACCCCCATGCCAAATAAAAATCTTCAACCCACCATTATCTATATATTCGGCGGCAGCGGCGATCTTACACAACGCAAGCTGATACCTGCTTTATATAATTTGTTTATAGATGATTATTTGCCCGAACAGTTTACCATTATTGGCGTTGGTAGAAACGCCCTTTCGGACAGTGCTTATAAAACGCAATTAAGGGAAGGAGTTGAGGAGCACTCACGGCGGAAGATCGACGAAAAAAACGGGTGGGCTTCTTTCGTTCGCCATATTCATTATTCTCATTACGATCTTACAGCAGATAAAAGCTACACGCTTATTAAAAAAGAAATTGAAGAGGTGGAAAAGGAATGGAAAACAGAAGTTACAGTTGTTTTTTATTTGTCGGTGGCGCCCCAACTGGCACCTGTAATTGCACAAAAACTTTTCGATGCCCGGCTGTGTATCCATCCCGAACGATGCCGTATTGTTTTTGAAAAGCCTTTTGGGCATGATTTACAAAGTGCTACAGAGTTAAATAAACTTCTTTGCCACATGTTTAAAGAAGAGCAGATTTACCGGATAGATCATTACCTGGGAAAAGAAACGGTTCAAAACATTTTGGCTTTGCGGTTTGCCAATATATTATTTGAACCTATTTGGAACAAACATTTTATCGATCATGTACAAATAACAGCGGCCGAAAGTATTGGCGTAGGCAGCCGCGGTGGCTATTACGAAGGTTCCGGCGCGCTGCGCGATATGGTGCAAAATCACATGCTCCAACTGCTTTGTATGATTGCCATGGAGCCGCCCATTTCGTTTGAAGCCGATGAAATTCGCAATAAGAAAGTAGATGTGTTAAACGGCATTCGCCGCATTCGTAAAGATGAAGTGCACCAACACGCGGTGCGCGGGCAATACAGCGCCGGCTGGATGAAAGGCGAAAAAGTGTTGGGCTACCGTCAGGAAAAAGGCGTAGCCGAAAATTCGTCGGTAGAAACATTTGCCGCTGCCAAATTTTATGTAGATAACTGGCGCTGGAAAGATGTTCCTTTTTATGTGCGAACCGGAAAGTGCCTCGGCGAAAAAGAAACTCGTATTACGGTACAGTTTAAAGAAGCACCCGATTTTTCGTTTCCAGCCGAAGCGGAAGAAACCTGGCGTTCGAACAAATTGACGATTTCTATTCAGCCACAAATGGATATTCGGCTTCGCTTTCAATCGAAAGTGCCGGGGCCAAATATGCTTTTGCAACCTGTAGATATGACCTTTCATTATGCAGCCGAAAAAGATCAGCCCGAAGCCTACGAAACCCTTTTAGAAGATGTAATTGAAGGAAATGCCACGCTTTTTATGCGGGCCGATCAGATAGAAGCCGCCTGGCAAATTATTACTCCTATTATGGAAGTATGGCAGGCAAAACCAGCTGTTGATTTTCCAAATTATGCGCCCGGCAGTTGGGGCCCCGAAGATGCAGAAGCCTTAATTGCAAAAGACGGGCGGCACTGGGCCAACCTACCGGTAGAAACAGGACCCGTTTAATACCCCTTTTTCGCATGTTTTTTGGCTGGCATTCAGTCCTGATCAGCTTGTTGAAGCTATTATCTTTTCAGGCACGTTTTTTATACTTAACTCTTCAATAAAAAAATAAATTATGCGTTGGCAAGGCGGCAGACAAAGCAGTAATGTAGATGACAGGCGTGGCGTAAGTGGCGGACAGGTAGCCGTTGGCGGCGGTATTTTAGGCGTTATTGCGCTGGTGCTTAACTTTTTAATGGGTGGCGATATAGATCCTTCGCAACTACCGCAGTTAGGGGGCGCTGGGCAAAGAAGCGGCCAGCAACTCTCACCGCAGCAGGCAGCGGCTGATGATGAAAGAGGAGAGTTTGTAAAGACAGTATTTGCTTTTACCGAAGACGTATGGACAGATGTTTTTCAACAGGCCGGCGAAAATTACCCCGAACCAACACTTGTTCTTTTTAGAGATGCAGTTCAATCGGGTTGCGGCGGCGCATCTTCTTCATCAGGACCGTTTTATTGCCCGGCCGATCAGCGTTTGTATATAGATCTTTCTTTTTACAACGATTTGCAAAATCGCTTTGGCGCTCCCGGCGATTTTGCTATGGCCTATGTGGTAGCACACGAAGTGGGGCACCATATTCAAACCTTAATGGGAACCTCCGATAAAATGGCCCGCATTCGCGGTCGGGTAAGTAAGGAAGAATACAATGCCTATTCTGTAAAGATGGAGTTACAAGCCGATTTCCTGGCCGGTGTTTGGGCACACCACATGAAAGGTAAAACAAATAAACAGGGTCAACCGATCTTAGAAGAAGGCGATTTTGAAGAAGCTTTAAATGCTGCTAATGCAATTGGTGATGACCGTTTAACGCAAGGTCGCGTTTCGTCCGAATCATTTACACACGGCACATCGGCACAGCGCATGTATTGGTTTAAAAAAGGGTATGAAACCGGCGACATCAGCCAGGGAGATACTTTTAATACGCCTAATTTGTAATTTCAATGGCTTCAAAACCTTTAGAAAAGGGTACAAATTCAAGTTGGAACGATTATTCTACCACTCGCTTTTTTCTGAAGCAGTTCTCGTACAAAATCAGTTACATTGTCGGGGGTAACTACCAGTTTTATTCCATTGCGCAGGCCCAGCAAAACCATACCTTTTCTTTTTGTGGCATACCAGGTGGTGGCACCAATTTTTAAAGAGTAAAATCTTCCAAAATATCCAAAAAGGCCGCCAACGCCAAATGTGCGAATGGTGCCCTTTAGGCCTTTTTCCATTGTTTTCACGTTTTCAATTTCATTTAAGAAAATAACCTTGTTTTTTAAGGGGCGATGAATGATTAGTTCAACCTCAGTTAATTCGTAAGCCCGAACGCTAAATAAATAACAACCGCCCAAAACAAGTAATAGCAAGATGGAACTGATTAGCGGTAACAAATGAGGCCTGTTTAAATAGGCAACCACATTGGTAATAATAAAAAAAATAAAAAACAGGCTAACGGCAATAGTTATGCCTTTTGCCAGCTTATCTAACGATGCTGTAAAAACCATAATAGGTCTAAGATAGTTCAATAGCATTATTGTTGTTGAACGGAGCGTCGCCACTGCTGCTTCATACGTAGTTTAACAGCCGGTTACAAAAAAAAACTAAAAAGGTGCCGTCGTAAATCTAAATTTTCTCCTACCTTCGCCGTCCTTTCACAAAAAAACCAACGGGTGTGGTGACCTGTAGGAAACTGAAAAAAGTTCTGTTCTCCCGGAATTATTTAGAAACGTGAAAAAACTTATCAAAAATGAAACGTACATTCCAGCCGCACAATAAACGTCGTAAAACAGTACATGGTTTTCGCAAACGCATGCAATCTGCCAACGGCAGAAAAGTTTTAGCGAGCCGCCGTGCTAAAGGCCGTCATAAACTGACTGTTTCCAGCGAAAGCAAATTAAAATAATTGCTTCGTTTACAAAGGCAACTCATTGAGCCCCATGCTGGTTAAAAATCGGTCGGGGCTTTTTTCTGTATATTGATAAACAACAAAACATCAGGCAGGCTACACTTGGAAGAAGCGAACGGGTAAAAAAGCGTAAAGTGGTGGAACAACTCTTTAGCACTGGAAAATCGTTTTCTGCCAACCCGCTGCGGGTGTATTATCTTTTAAACAAAAACAACACTGCCTTAAATGCAAACACCGATTCGCCGCTGCAATTTGGCGCCGGTGTAAGTAAGCGGTATTTTAAAAAGGCGGTGCACCGAAACAGAATAAAGCGATTGCTTCGCGAAAACTACCGCCTGCAAAAATTACCTTTGCAAAACCTTCTAAGCGAAAAAAACCTTTGCCTTTGGGTGTTTGTTATTTTTACGGGTAAAGAGCTGCCGCCTTTTGAACTGGTAAAACTAAAAATGGCCGAAACCTTAATGAGGCTTGAAAAGGAAGCAGCAAAAATAGCATGAACCGCATTTTATACATATTAGGCCTGCCTTTTATTTGGATTATTAGGTTTTACCAGTTAGCTATTTCGCCACTTTTTCCGCCCAGTTGCCGGTTTACGCCTACCTGCTCGCAATATAGTTTGCAGGCGTTTAAAAAATATGGCCTTTTTAAAGGGTTTTATTTAACGGTGCGGCGGGTACTTCGTTGCCATCCCTGGGGCGGCCATGGCCACGATCCCGTTCCCTGATCTCACCCGAAACCCTCTCCACAAAGAGAGAAGGAAAATGGAACGAAGGAAATGGGCGGAGAGTGATTTAAAAGCAAAAGCACTTACCTAAACTAATAAGTAAGTGCTTTCTAGCCTAAAAAAAATGAATGTTATTTTAAAGGTCTTCTTACCGCGATAGACTTAAGAGCGGCTGCTGTTTTCAAATAGCTCGTTTACCTTATTCCAGTTTACAAGGTTCCAAAAAGCGGCCAGGTAGTCGGCGCGGCGGTTTTGATATTTTAAATAATACGCATGCTCCCACACATCGCAGCCTAAAACAGGTGTTCCTTTCACTTCGGCTACTTCCATTAAAGGATTATCCTGGTTTGGAGTGGAACTTACTTCCAGTTTGCCATCTTTCACAATAAGCCATGCCCAACCACTTCCAAAGCGGGTAGCGCCGGCAGCATTAAATTTTTCCTTTAAGGCATCAAAAGAGCCAAAGGAATTATTAATTGCTTCTGCTATTTTACCAGACGGTTGTCCACCGGCATTAGGCGCCAATATTTCCCAAAAAAACGAGTGGTTCCAATGCCCGCCGCCATTGTTGCGTACCGCGGGTGAAATAGAGCCGGCATTGCGCACCAGTTCTTCCAAACTTTTATTTTCGTGTTCGGTGCCGGCAATAGCTTTATTTAAGTTATCTACATAACCCTGGTGGTGTTTGTCGTGGTGTATTTGCATGGTTTGCGCATCAATATTGGGTTCCAGCGCATCGGGTGCATAGGGTAAAGGAGGAAGTGTAAAAGCCATAATTTTAAAATTTAAATGATTAGAAAATGAAGGATTGCCTTTCTTAGTTACAGATAATACAAATTTATTAAGGATTGCCGGATAAGTAAGCTTAATCAAAAGAATCATTCCGCTTTGCGGAAATGCGGATTTATATATAATAAAGAATTTAAAAGAGATTTTTGCAGCATTTAGCTAAATCTAATTGTCTGATAATTAACAAAATCCTTGAAAATTTCGGAAATAAATATTTTGTTTGCAGCATTTTGCGTAATTTTTTCGAGGATTTTGCTGGTTTTTATATTTGATCCTTTTTTACATGTTTAGAGAAGATGTTTTTTAAAAGGAGTTTCTGAACGTTGCTTAAAAATTAAAATTAATTGTTTATGAAAAGAACACTGCTGTGGGCATGGATGCTGCTTTTTGTTTCCCTGCCTTTTTTAGGTTTTAGTCAAAGCCGCCAAATTACCGGAACAGTTTCCGATGAACGAGGCGCCCCGCTTGCATCAGTATCGGTAATAGAAAAAGGCACCAGTAATGGTACTACCACCAACGACCGCGGTGTATTTTCGTTAAATACCTCTACAGCCAATCCTACTTTGGTTTTTTCTTATGCAGGTATGCAGCCGCAGGAACTGAGAGTGGGTAGCAGCAACACGTATAATGTTTCGCTAAGTGCAACGGGTGGTACACTATCCGAAGTAGTGGTAACTGCTATGGGTATCCGAAAAGAAAAAAAATCATTGGGTTATTCAATTCAAAGCGTAAATGAAGAAGATTTGAATGTTAACCGTCAAACAAACGTAGTAAATGCTTTGCAGGGTAAAGTATCGGGTGTTACCATTTCAAGTGGTGGCGGTGCGCCGGGGCAAGGAGCCAGAATATTGATCAGGGGTATTAATTCTTTAGATGCGGGGAGAAGTAATCAACCCTTATTTATAGTAGATGGTGTGGAAATAGATAACAGCACGTTTCTAACGGGTGGTGGCGATACAAGAGGCATGACAAACAGGGCAGCAGATGTTAACCCCGATGATATTGAAAGCATATCTGTGTTAAAAGGCGGTCCTGCTACGGCTTTATACGGCATAAGAGCCGCAAATGGTGCTATTTTAATTACCACTAAATCTGCTAAAGCCGGAAAAATGCAGGTAAGTTATACAGGCACCTATGGTTTTGAAAATGTAAATAAAACACCAGAAGTGCAAACTAAATTTTCGCAGGGATATTTAGGTGTGTACGATAATACAAGTTTCTGGCCATCCTGGGGGCCATCTGTAGAAGCCGCAAAAGCATTAGACCCTACACACCCGGATAAAATTTTTAATAACTTCGAACGGGCTTACCGCACCGGTATGCAAAATCGCCACAGCATAGGTTTAAGCGGAGGCACAGAAGTGGCCCAGCTGGGGGCTTCTTTTTCTTATGCAAACCAGGAAGGTGTTATACCTTTCTCTGATTATAAAAGTTTTAATGCCCGAGTAAATGGTAATTTGAATATCAGTAAAAAAGTACGGGTTGGCGCTTCGCTGAACTTTATTAACTCCGGAGGTTCCAGAGTAAATGCAGACAGGTATGGAGAGCAATTAATTTACTGGTCGCCCCGATGGGATGTGATGGATTATATTAAGCCGGATGGTACGCAAAAATATTATGGAGTTGATAACGACAATCCAGTATATACCCTTGCAACTAATCGGTTTTTCGATAATGTAAATCGCATTATAGCCAGTACTAACGTTAATTATGCACCTACAAGCTGGCTAAATTTCACCTACCGCTTTGGCAACGATTTTTATACAGATGCTAGAACACTGTATGCGCCTGGCCCTAAAGGAGTTGTAGATGAATTAGTTAACAGCGACAACGATTTTGGATTTGTTCAGGAACACAATTTAAAAAACAGGGTGATTACATCCACATTCATTGCCAATCTTTCCCACACATTCGCTAAAAATCTTTCAGTAAGTTTAAACTTAGGGCATGATTTAAGAGATGCAAAATTAAGAAGGGTAAGTACCACGGGCGATACGCTTGTAGTACCCGACTTATACCTGTTGCAGAACTCAAAAAAAATTCTGGCTTCTAATTATATACAAGATTACCGTAACTACGGAGTTTTTGCAGACCTTACGTTAGGGTTTAGAAATTATCTTTTTTTAAACCTTACCGGACGCAATGACTTTACCTCCACTTTATCAAAGGACAACAGAAGTTACTTTTATCCCTCTGCTAGTTTAAGTTATGTGTTTAGCGATATGATTTCGATGCCCGATTGGTGGAGTTATGGTAAGTTAAAAGCCTCGTACGCTAAAATAGCTAAAGATGGCGATCCTTATGGCACTACAACAGGTTTTGGTTTTTCTACACCCATAGTTAATGTGCTGCCTTTTACTAATGACGACAGGTTGGGAAATCCTCTTTTACGTCCCGAATTTACCAATACATACGAAGCAGGCTTTGAATTACGGTTTTTGAATAACCGCTTAGGATTAGAAGTTGTTGGTTACACTGCCAATAGCAAAGACCTTATTATACCAGTAAAAATTTCAAATACAACTGGTTTTGACGAAGCGTATATTAATGCCGGCGAAATTGAAAACAAAGGAATTGAAGTTACGTTAACAGCAATGCCGGTACGAAATAGAAATTTTTCGTGGGATTTTAATGTAAATTTCTCTTCAAATAAAAACGAAGTAGTCAAGTTAAACGAAGGACTCACAGAAATACCAAGCGCATCGCAGTTTGGTTATCTTTCATCAGGTGCAAATTCAAAGTTGATACCTGGCTACGAATATGGCTCGCTGTTTGGAAGAACTTATCGCCGCTATTATGGTAGTAAGCCCGAAGATCCGCTTCGCATAGATTATGATCAGCCGCTGCTTATTGGCGCAAATGGTTTTCCCGTAATTGATACCCGGCAGAGATACCTGGGAAGTACCCAACCAGATTTTATTATAAGCACATTGCAAACGCTCCGTTTTAAACAATTTTCATTGTCTGCCCTTTTAGATGCAAGGCAGGGACAAATGAAATACAATCAGTTTGCAAACTTTATGGCTGCTTTTGGTACTTCAAAAATTACTGAAAACAGAACCGAGACCATTGTTTTTGATGGAGTGCTGGCTGATGGAACGCCAAACACCAAACCGGTTTACCTGGGGCAGGCAACCGGACCCGACGGCGTTTCCTATGGCAATGGATATTATAGAAACGTTTATAGAGGAATAACCGAAAATTTTGTAGAAGATGCTTCCTGGGTACGGTTACGTTCCCTTTCTTTAAGTTATTCTTTACCTTCAAACTTATTAACGCGTACAAAGTTATTTACCGATGCTTCCATTTCTCTTACAGGAAATAACTTATGGTTATCTACTAAATATACTGGCTTCGATCCGGAATCAAGTTCGTTTAGTTCAGGCTCTAATGCAGCAGAAGGATTTTCCGGCTTCACCTATCCTGGAGTAAGATCCTTCTTGGCCACTATCAACCTTAAATTTTAAAACACTTTTTATGCGAATAAAATTTCTTTTCCTAATAATTTTTGCAGTGCTTTTTGCAGGAGGCTGTAAAAAAGGGTACCTTGATATCAACGAGGTTAATCCAAATCAAACACAAAACCCTCCTATTAATGGGTTATTGGCTACAGTAACCTATCAAACAGGTTTAAATGTTTTCCGGGCAGGCAACATTACCTCCTACTATGTACAGCAACTCTCCTCGCCAAACGCATCCAGCGGGTCAGATATTTATGATAATATTGACCGCAGCAGTGTTTGGTATAATGTGTACAATACCATAAAAGATGGAAGAATAATGCAGGAAAAAGCAGTTGCAAATAACGGCTTTGAACACATAGGCGTGGCCAAAGTTACAGAAGCAATGAACATGAGTATGCTTATTGCACTTTTTGGAGACGCGCCTTACACCGAAGCATTTGATGCTACTAATTTTACTCCTAAGTACGACAAAGCAGAAGATATTTATAAAGCCTGCCTGCGTTTGTTAGATGAGGCTATTGTAGAATTTGAAAAACCTGGTACAACCATTAAATTAGATGCGAACAGCGATCTAATTCATAATGGTAACATTGCTGCCTGGAAAAAAACAGCAAACGCTTTAAAAGCAAGACTGTTAATAAGAGCAAGTGAAACAACCGCGTATGATCCGGCAAAGGTGTTAACCGCTTTAGATGGGGCTTACACTTCTAATGCCGACGACGCACAGGTAACAAAATTTGTGGCAAGAAGCCCGTGGAATCAATCGGCATACAACAATACTGTTTTGTTGTTAGATGCCTGGATAAGCGAACAATTTATTGATCATTTAGATGGCACCACGTATGGGATTTTTGATCCGCGAATTAAATACATCACGGATACCACGAAGTTTGGAGATTATAGAGGAACGCCGAATGGCAAAGGTAGAGTAGGCACTGGAACCAATAAAGAAGAAAGCTATTTATCGGTAAACAACGGTTTTTATTCAAAGAGCGGAGCTCCATTATTGTTGGTTACTTATGCCGAAATGAAGTTTATTGAAGCAGAAGCTGCTTTTAGTTCTGACAAAGCCCGCTCCTATGCTGCTTACCTGGCGGGTATAGAGGCTCATATGGATAAATTAGGCGTTTCTGCTGCTGAAAAAACAGCTTACCTCACTAATTCTTCTGTTGCTGTTGGTATGGCCGCTTTTACTAAAGACCTTATTTTTAAAGAAAAGTATGTAGCCCAGTTTCTGCACCCCGAAGCGTGGACAGACGCTCGTCGGTTCGATTATAAATATAAGGATTTTACCTTGCCCCTAAATGCTGTATTGCCTACATTCATTAGAAGAGTAGGCTATCCTACAACCGAAACTGATCGTAATGGAGCCAATGTGCCAACCGTAACAGATCTTACACAAAGACTTTGGTGGGATAAGTAAACGAACTGAACAAATTTTCAATAAAGAGCCGGCTTATTTGCTGGCTCTTTTTATGTACGTTTTTGTGCAAAAAAAATTTTCATTAGTTGTGCGCTATCATAGCTTATTACCCCTTTTATGCAAGTTTCGGGTGAAACGGAACAGTTACTTATTGTTGGCTTCTCAGTACAAATGGTAAGCTGTTTGTTTAGATGTGCGGGAAAGTGAGCCGCTTTCGGTTTAAATTTAGCCTTCAGTTAATGCGGCATTAGTGTAGAAAGAAGCATTACAACGCCATCTGCTGCAGCTATTCCGAAAATCTAATTGTCTGATAATTAATAAAATCCTTAAAATTTCCAAAAATAAAAATTTTGTTTGCAACATTTTGCGTAATTTTTTCGAGGATTTTGCTGTTTTTTAGATTTGATCCCTTTTTTATATGTTTTGCACCAAAGGTTTTAAGAAGGGGTTTATTGAATGTTGCTTAAAAATTAAAATTAATTGTTTATGAAAAAAACTCTGCTTTGGGTATGGATGCTCATTTTTGTTTCCTTGCCCTTTTTGGGCTTTAGCCAGGCGCGCCAAGTTACCGGAACCGTTACTGACGAGCAAGGTGCACCACTTGCCTCGGTTTCGGTAATAGAAAAAGGTACCAGCAATGGCACTACTACCAACAATCGGGGTGTATTTACACTAACCACTTCCTCTGCAAACCCAGTGCTTGTATTTTCGTATGCCGGTATGCAGGCTCAGGAGTTAAACGTAGGCAATGGCAACACATATAATGTATCGCTAAGTGCTACCGGTGGTACACTATCGGAAGTGGTAGTTACCGCTTTGGGAATTACTCGTAAAGAAAAATCTCTTGGATATTCAACTCAACAGGTAAGAGGCGAAAATCTTACATTAACTAAGGAGCAAAATGTTTTGGGTTCGTTATCCGGTAAGATAGCTGGAGTGCAGGTAGTAGGTGCTTCGGGTGCCAGCTTAGGCGGTACACAAAAAATTAAAATTCGGGGAGTTAATTCTTTAAATGGAAACGATCAGCCCCTTTTGGTGGTGGATGGAACGCCTATTTCAAATGCCAATTTTGGATCGTCGTCTGGCAACGGACCTGATCTTGGAAATATAGGTCAGGATGTAAACCCCGATGATGTTGAAAGTGTAACGGTTTTAAAAGGCCCGGCAGCTTCGGCGCTTTACGGCCTTAGAGGTCAGTACGGCGTAATTCTGATTACTACTAAAAAAGGTAAAAAGGGCGCCCGCAAAGTAGAGGTTCAATACAGTGGCGCTTACTCTATAGAAAAGGCGGGCAATTTTATGCCGCTACAAAACATTTATGGCGTTGGTAACGATCAAAATTTTAGAACGCTTGCAAATGGAGAAAAATATGTAAATGGAAATGATGAAAGCTGGGGGCCAAAAATGGATGGTACTCCAGTGCGTCAGTTTTATAGTTTTTATCCGCAAGATCCTGACTTTGGTAAATTAACTCCATTTGTTCCGCATCCATCAAATATTGAAGATTATTTCGAAACAGGGCATTCAATTAACAATAGCATTTCTCTTGCAGGCGGCAACGAAAACATGACCTTTCGGGTAATCTACAACAATGCCTTTGTAAGCGGCGTTATGCCAGGCACCTCTTTAAAAAGAAACAACCTGAGTTTAAGTACTTCCTTGGATCTTACTAAGAAACTAACCGTTGGCGTAAACGCTAATTATGCAAACAATAAAGCTAATCGCCCCTCACAAGGCTACCAGGGATCGGCTACCGGCCATGTACAATGGTTTCAAAGAAATATTGATATGAACCGGCTTAGAAATTACCGGTATACCGACGGCACAATTTTGAATTGGAATGTAAACCCAACGTCTGCAGGAGTGATCACTAATAATCGCCCATCGGATTGGAACAATCCATTTTTTGAAGCTTATGCAATCAGCAATGATGATAGCAGAGACAGGATTTTTGGCGATCTAAATGTAGCTTATCAGGTGTTGCCGGGCTTAAAACTTAGTGCATTCTTACGTTCCGATTTGTACACTCAAAACGTTACACATAAAGAAGCATTAGGTGGAAGGCTTGATGAAGGTTATTCTTCTGCAAAGTATCAAAACAGAGAATTTAATTACGAGTTTCTGGGTCAATATAACAAACTGTTTGGCGATGTTTCTATGAACTTAATTGTAGGTGCAAACGACCATACAGTGAACTTTACGTCGGTAAGCGGCAATACAGTTGGCGGCCTTTTAAGTCCAGGTTTTTATAGCCTTTCAGGTTCAAAAGACCGGCCAAGCCTATCTTCTTTTATCCGCAATAAAGAAGTGCGAAGCATATACGGTATGGCTTCTTTTGGTTATAAAGACCGCTACTTTATTGATGGTTCTTTGCGCAGAGATGTATCGTCAACACTACCTTTAAACAATAATGCTTATTCCTATCCATCTGTTTCTGCAAGCGTTGTGTTTGGCGATATGCTTAATTGGGCGCCCCTTTCTTATGGTAAATTAAGAGCAAGTTATGCCATTGCAGGATCCGATTTAGCACCGTACCAAACAGGAACCAGTTTTAGTGTAGGTACCACTTACACTGGTGCTGCTGCTACAATAAATCCATTAACGGTTCCAGATGTGTTAACAAATCCAAACATTGAACCTTCGTTTGCCAAAGCATTTGAAACTGGTATTGATGTACGCTTTTTAAATAACCGATTAGGGGCTGAGTTTACTTATTATCAACAAAAAAACGAGAATCAAATTTTACAGTTAGATGTTCCAGGTTCAAGCGGCTACGGAGCAACAGTGGTAAATGCTGGTTTAATTGAAAACAGGGGCATTGAATTTTCGCTGAATGCAAATCCAATTCGCTCAACGTTTTTTAGTTGGAATACAACCTTTAATTATGGCAGAAACAGGAGTATGGTTAAAGAGCTGTATCCAGGTATAAATGTTTACCAGTTGGATGCAAATACTTATTCAAGTGTTTCGATATTTTTAAATGCTGCGGTAAACGAGCCTTTTGGAAGTTTAGTAGGACAAGCTTACCTGCGTGATCCTAAATCCGGCGGTATTATGTTGGGAGCAAACAATCTTCCCCTGTTTGAAACCAACCACAATTTCGGCACTGTTTTGCCCGACTTTACCGGAGGGTTTTTGAATTCTTTTAAAATTTGGAAGTTTGATTTAAGCGCCATGATTGATTTTCAAAAAGGCGGACAGTTCTTTAGCTGGAGCAAAATGCTTGCAGTTAAATCTGGTCAGGCGGCCGAAACAGCCGTGCTAAATGATAAAGGCAACAACGTTAGAGATCCGTTAGCATCTGGTGGCGGAGTAAAGGTGGAAGGAGTTTCTTCGGTAAACGGAGAAGCAGTAAGTGCTTATGTAGATGCCCGTTCTTATTTTAGAAACACCATTGGAACCCGTATTTATGAAGAATGGCTTTTCGATGCTTCTTATGTAAAACTGAGGGAAGTAAGTTTAGGCTTTAATTTCGATCAAAACATAATTAGCTGCACACCTTTTAAATCAGCTAAAGTTGCGCTTATTGCCCGTAACCCTTTAATGATCTGGCAAAAAGCACCGAAAGGTTTAGAGCCTTCAGAGTTGTCTTCTGGCAGCGGTTCTATTAGCTGGTTAGAAAAAGGAGAATTTCAAACAGTGCGTTCTTACGGTATCACTTTAAACCTAACCTTTTAAGAAAAAAATATGAAACCTATAAACAAACTTACCTATACATTGCTTGCCGTAATTATTGTGCTAAGCAGTTGTAAAAAATTCGACGGGAGCATGAACGTTGATCCTAATCGACCCACAATAGCTTCCGGAACACAGTTAATTGCCAATGCTCAAAGATGGTTGCCAGATATGAGTTCCACTCCGTTTGGAGTACATTATCCTCAATATTTATCAAATACCTCTTTTACTGATAATTCGAGATACACAACTATCAACTTCAATTTCAACGGTTGGTATTCGGGGCCGTTAATGGATTTGCAAACCGTAATTAAGTCTAATAATTTAAGTGCCAATGAAGGCCCAATTGTAAACCAGGTAGCTGTTGCAAAAATAATGAAGGCTTATATATTCTGGTTTTTAACCGATCGTTGGGGCGATATTCCCTACTCAGAAGCATTAAAAGGAAAGGAAAACTTTACAGCCAAATACGATAAGCAACAGGCTATTTACGACAGTCTTTTTTTGTTGCTTGATGAGGCTAATGCGGCAATAGTACCAGGTAATATTAAAAACGATATCATGTACAATGGTGATATAACCAAATGGAAAAAATTTGGAAATACCATTCACATGTTAATGGCTTTGCGCCTTTCTAAAGTAGATGCAACAAAAGGTGCGGCAGAATTTAATAAAGCACTTGCCAATGGTATTATGACCTCTAACAGCGATAATTTTACGTATACTCACCTTTCAGAAACCGCCAACGAAAACTTTTGGTACACACAAATGAACCGTATGGGACGGCTTTGGTATGCAGTAAGTAAACCTTTGGTAGATACCTTACAAGCTAAAAGCGATCCGCGCTTACCGGTGTTTGCTAATACTGCCACATCGGGTGCAAATGCAGGTAAATATGTTGGTTTAGATTATGGCTTAACATCAACCGTTACCCCCGGCAATTATTCTCTTTTGGGCGATAAACTTCGTTTGCAAAATGCACCCGTTTATTTGGTAACGTACGCGCAGGCCTTATTTGCACAAGCCGAAGCCGCAAAAAGGGGCTGGATAGAAGGCGGCGATGCTACAGCAAAAGCCAATTACGAAACTGGAATTGAAAATTCTATATTGCAATGGACAGGTAGTAAAAGCAGCGTGGACGCTTATTTAGCCCAACCCAGTGTTGTTTACGATGAGGCAAATGCAATAAAACAAATTGCTGTGCAAAGATGGATACACTTATTTTTAAATGGCTACGAAGCATGGGCCGAATGGAGAAGAACGGGTTATCCTGAATTAGTGGCGGCACCGGGAGCAAATGGAGATAAAATTCCAAGAAGAGAAGCTTACCCGACTATTGAAAGATCGAACAATACAGAAAACTATAATGCAGCCGTTGCAGCCTTTCCATACGGCGGCACCGACGATTTGAATACCCGCGTTTGGTGGGACAAACCATAAACAACATTTTCGGTTTTGAAAGAGGTTGCCTTTAAAAGCAACCTCTTTTTTATTTGCGCCTTTGTGCAAAAAAATCTTTCATCAGTTGCCCGCATTCATCCTCTAAAAGCCCCCCTTTTACCAATGTTTTTGGGTGAAAAGGAGACCTGTTTCCGGTGGCTTTGCGATGGCCGTTTTTTTCATCGGCAGCGCCATAAATAACGGCTCCAATCTTGCTCCAGTAAAGGGCACCGGCACACATCAGGCAAGGTTCTACAGTAACGTAAAGCTGTGCATCGGGCAAATATTTACTTCCTAAAAAAGCAAAGGCTGAGGTTAGCGCAATAATTTCGGCATGTGCGGTGCAATCGTTTAATTTTTCTACCTGGTTATAGCCACGCGCAATAATTTTATTGTTTAAAACAATTATTGCCCCAACCGGCACTTCTTCTTCGGCAAAAGCCCTGCCCGCCTGTGCCAAAGCTTGCTTCATAAAACGCTCCTCATTCATGGCAACGAAAGTAAAAAAGTAGCGCTAACACTGGCTTTTTTATTTTTATTCAAATAAGCGGAAGTTACTGTTCAAACCCTAATTCTAATCCTTAAAAAACCTTCAAAAAGGGGTAACAATCTCTGTCAAACGTTTTTTTGTGGGCACTTAATTACTTCGCTTTTAGACAAAAAAAAAGCTCACTGATAAACGGCACATGAATTTTTTAGAAGCTTTGTAATTTGCTTTATGAATATCACGATAAGAGAAGCAACAAAAAAGGAGGCAGTGCTTATTGCCGACCTAAGCCAGCGCACATTTTTAGAAACTTTTACTACCAGTAATACTGAAGAAAACATGCACAAATTTTTGCACGAACAATTTACCCGCGGTAAGTTAATAGTGGAAGTAGGCCAGCCGAACCTGCAGTATTTTTTAGCTTATGTTGGCCACCAAATTGCTGGTTACGTAAAGCTGCGCGAGGGCATGCAACCAGAAGCGATAAAGAAAGAAAACGGGTTAGAAATTGCCCGCTTGTATGCATCAAAAGAGTTTATTGGCAAGGGCATTGGCAAAGCACTGATGGAGCAAAGCATTGAAGTAGCAAAAGGTAAAAATAAGCAGGTGATTTGGTTGGGCGTTTGGGAAAAGAATTCGAGGGCCATAAAGTTTTATCAAGACTGGGGTTTTATAAAATGTGGCGAACACGATTTTTTGCTGGGCAACGATTTACAAACCGATTGGCTGATGAAAAAACACATCTAAAAGGGTAGTAACAGAGAGCCTTAAAATGTAAAAGGAGTACAAGAGGCCACCCAGATAGTGGCAGCATAATTGTACTGAGGCTTAAGATAAATACTACGAATTATGAAAAATTGGATTTACGCAATAGGGATTACTTTAATTTTGGTAAGTTGTAGCGATGCCACGGATGGCGACCCTGCAACAGACACTTCTACCACTATACCGCCAGATACTGCGGTTATGAAAGGCCTTAACGACGATGGCGGAACTATAAATACCAACACAGGCTCGTACTCAACCGATTCCGTTAACAAAAAGAAAAGTGATGTGCGCTCTTCTTCATCAGCTTACCCCAATGGAAGTACGAACAAAAAAGATTCTATGTTACCCTAAGCTTTGTTATTTTAAATTAAATTGGTACCAGAAAGTTCACC
>JBBSRB010000064.1:0-16372 GCA_038243445.1 Chitinophagales bacterium
CGTGTTCAGCCTCCAATTAACGGAAATCCGGAAGTTGCTTCACAGCCATCTGTACCTGTTGCGCTTTCAAAAAACTTTCCACAATCATTACCCTGGAGCCAGTCGGAACTGGAACTAAACGCCAGTGCGCCTCCCCAAAAAGTACCAGAAAATTATAAAATCTTCTGGAAACCTTAATTGCTAACTTTTAAATAATAGATGATGAAAAAATTGATAATATTTTCCTTTTTTCTTGCAGCTGTTGCCTTTGTAGGATGCGACAAAAATGACGGGTTTCTTCCGGATGACGTTATTGTAGACCGCGTACCGCAGCCGAGTGTTGTTAGAAACGGAGGAAGTGCAACAATAGATATATTAAACTTGGCCAACTTTCAAGGCAAGTACGATGTTAAGCTTCTTTACCCCAGCGATATTCCGCCTTCAAAAATGGATATAGTCGTTATTAAAAATGGTAACATTAACAACGTAAAACTTTTAGAAGCAGGGGTTACTTCATTTCCCTCCAGTTTTACTATCAACGCCGAAAAACTGACCTCTCTTTTTGGAGCGCCAATAGTGCTAGGCGACACGTACGATATAGGTGTGGACATCTATACGAAAGACGGCAAAAAATTCGAAGCATTTCCTAAAGTTGGAGCTGCTTACGGAAATACAGGTGTAGCCAATCAGCCTAACTTTAGCCCAACGTTAAGGTATGCTGCTATTTGCGCTTATGATCCTTCTATTTACCAGGGCAACTTTACAGTAGTCTCCGATGATTTTGGCGATTACCCCCCTGGAAGTACTGTGGTACTTACCCAGGTAAGTCCTACCCAGTTTTCGTTTACCCAGCCAGCGGTAAAAAACCCAACCCCAATGGTATTTACTGTAACAGCTACAAATGGCATTACCGCTCCCGCGCAACAAATTGGTGATTATTTTCTTTGGGAGCCTGGTTATACAAAACCTAAGATTTCTGTGGCTGCAAATACAAGCAGCTTTGTTTCGCCTTGCGACAAACGCCTAACTGTAAATCTGAATTACACAGTAGACCAAGGGGGTTTTGGAGCGTACAAATTAGTTTTGAAAAAATCATCATAATCGACTTTTGTTCTTTCAAAGGCTGTTTCTTAACCAGAAACAGCCTTTTTTGTTGTTATTTAAAAAAGTATATCTGTTTCACCTCAAAGGCATCAAAAAGGGGTAGGATCATTTTCATAAATAAACCGGTTGCTTAAATAAACCAATGCTACGTACCCCTTTTTAATGGCTTTTTTATACGGTTTTCTTTTTACAATCCGGTGTAAACTTTTGCAACAACTATTGAGAAGTAACATTGCCAACGGGTTCAACAAAAAGTTTTCCATTTGCCCCTTATCAATACGTGGCGTTGCCATCAGTACCTAAAAACCTTTAAAAAGGAGTTAGGTTATAAAAAACTTGTATGGGTGCGCAAAAACAAAAGCTGCATATGTAACCTTTTGTAACACTCAATTTTAATTGGCTACTTGCCATTTAAAACGGGAGAAAGCCGAACGCGATAGTTAATCTTTTTACCAGGTTAGCTGTAGGTGACGTCTATTAATAATCTCCAAAAAAATTTCTTTGTAAGCAGCTACCCCAAACAAATGTTTGCCTTTGTTTTTAGTATAGATTTATACCTCCAAAAAAATGAAACCAATTGTATGGGAAAGATGAAAAGCTTTTTGCTTTTAGGATTGTTGTGTTCAGCGCAACTCTTGTGGGCGCAAATAAGAGTTACGGGAAGTGTTACAGATGCACGCGATAATGCACCACTTGCTGGCGTTACCGTAGCAGTAAAAAATTCTAATGCATCAGCAGTTACAACAGGGTCGGATGGCGCGTTTACAATTAGTGCACCAGCCAACAGCACACTCGTATTTAGTTATGTAGGCTACCAAACAGTAGAGCGCAACGCGGCTGCAAACATGTCTGTATCGCTTACAGCGGGCACTAACTCGTTAACTGAGGTAGTGGTAGTAGGTTATGGTACAAAATTAAAACGCGATTTAACCGGTTCGGTAGCTAAAGTGGGCGCCAAAGAATTGGCAAACACTCCTGCAACGTCCTTCGAAAATGCTATTCAGGGAAGGGCTGCCGGTGTTTTTGTAGAGCAGCAAAATGGTAAGTTAGGTCAGGGAATTAAAGTAAGAATCAGGGGCTCATCATCAGTTACAGCCGGTAACGATCCTTTGTATGTGATTGATGGCATTCCGGTAATTACCGCTAACCTTTCCAGCAACGGCTCTCAAACCAATCCGCTGGCCGATATAAACACGAACGACATTGAATCAATCGAAATATTAAAAGATGCATCTTCGGCCGCTATTTACGGCTCCCGGGCGTCTAACGGCGTGGTGCTTATTACAACAAAACGCGGTAAGGCCGGCAAATCTAAACTCGATTTTGGCTTTTTTACCGGTTTGCAGGAGCCTACCGGCAAACGTGAATTTATGAACGCCGAAGAATATGTTGGCTTTATGAGGCAAGCTGCCATAGGCGCTGCAACGCAAGATGTGCTGCAGGGTTATTATTCAAATCTGGCTGATGCCATTGCCGATGAAAACGACTATGTTGAAAGCCGCTTAAAACGGTATTCGGCTGGCAACGAAGATTACAAAACATTCAAGGTAAATACTAATTGGCAGGACCAGGCTTTTCAAAGAGCACCTATTTCTCAATACGATTTGAACTTTTCGGGTGGTACTGAAAAAACCACCTTTTATATGGGCGGGCAGTATCTCGATCAAACAGGTATGACAATAAACAACGCCTTGAAAAGATATAGTGGCAGGTTAAATCTCGATCATAAGTTTAATAATTGGCTGAACCTTGGAATGAACATTGGCTTTACACGTACATTAAATGAGCGGGTATCTAACGACAATGCTTTTGCTTCGGCGCTGCAGATGGTGGCTTTATCGCCCATTACACCTTTGATAGATCCTCGTACGGGCAAAAAAAGCGGTGCAGCAGATCCGGCGCGGAATGATGCTCCAAATACAAACTACCCGGTTTATTACAATCCCTTATTAAATTCAGATGGTGGGGCGTTTTACAATACTACTGTAAACCGCACATTGGGCAACCTTTTTGGTCAAGCGCAAATAATTAAATCTTTGTCCTTTCGCTCAGAGTTTGGCGTAGACCAGCTAAACCAGGTAGAAGATGCTTATTACGGCCCTATAACCGTACGTAATGCAAGCTATCCAAGAGGTGGCGGATTTGCATCAACCGATCAGATTTTAAACATCACTACTAACAACTACTTTAGATATGCAACTAATTTTAGCGATAAGCACGATTTAGATGCCGTTTTAGGAACAACTTTTCAGGATCAACAGGTTTTTAGCACCTATGCCGAAGCAGAAGGTTTCCCATCAGAAGCTTACAGAAAACTGGCCAGTGCAGCTACAAAGTCGGACGCTTCTTCTTCTGAAACACGGTTTGCTTTTTTATCTTATTTTGCCCGGGCTAACTACAAGCTAAACAACAAATACCTGCTAACGCTTAGTGGCCGCTACGATGCTTCTTCGCGTTTCGGTAAAAACAACCGCTGGGGTTTCTTCCCGGCAGCATCTGTTGGCTGGATCATTTCTGATGAAGAGTTCTTACGCAACTCTAAAACGCTTTCTTTCTTAAAATTAAAAGCTAGCTATGGCTTAACCGGAAACGCAGAAATTGGCAACTTTGCTTCGTTAGGTTTGTTTTCCGGAGATGCTGCTTACAATGGCATTCCCGGCCAGCGCCCAACCCAGTTGGCAAACCCCGATTTGAAATGGGAAAATACCGCAAGCGCCGATTTAGGAGTTGAATTTGGTATTTTAAATAACCGCGTTACAGCCGAAGTAGATGTGTACACCAGAAATACCCGTGATTTACTTTTAAATGTTCAGGTTCCGGGAACATCTGGTTTTTCTACTCAATTAAGAAACATTGGAAAGCTTGAAAACAGAGGGATAGAGTTTACCTTAAACACCGAAAACATTGCTGCTAAAAACCTTCGTTGGTCAACAAGTATCAATTTTGGCTTAAACCGAAATAAAATTACCGACCTTGACGGACAGGAAATTGGAACCGGCGATGTAAACCGCGCCCGCGAAGGCGAAGCGCTGGGTGTATTTGTAGCACGCGAATTTGCTGGTGCTGACCCTGCCAATGGCGATGCCTTGTATATTAAAAACAGCGTTGACGCAAGTGGCAAGCTAGACCGCTCTACCACCAACGACTACAACGAGGCAAACGATGTTGTAATTGGAAACCCTAACCCCGACTTTATTTATGGCATTAGAAATACCGTAACTTTTAAAGCTCTGGATATGGAGTTACTGTTGCAAGGCGTGCAAGGAAATGATATTTATAATGGAGGCGGACAATACATGTCGGCAAGCGGAAGCAACGGTTTTGATAATCAAACCAGGGACCAATTAGCCGCATGGAAGCAACCAGGCGATATTACGATGGTTCCGGAAGCGCGCCTGTTTTACCCTAATGGAACCGATCCTTCAAGCCGCTATATTTCCGATGGATCTTACTTACGGGTAAAAGCATTAACCCTGGGCTTTACTGTTCCGAAAACAATACTTGGCCGTATTGGTATTGAAAGAACCAGAATTTACCTGAGAGGACAAAACCTGTTTACATTTACAAACTACAAAGGCTGGGATCCGGAAGTGAACGCCGATTTCCAGGCAACCAATATAAACCAGGGTGTGGACTTTTATTCTATGCCGCAGGCACGTACAATTATTTTCGGAATTAATATTGGTTTATAATAAAATAATAATAAGATGCTAAAAAGATATAAATATTTTGTTTTTGCAATGATGATGACATCTGTTATTGCCTGCCAGAAAAGGCTTGATATCAGCCCTACCCAAAGTATAGACGAAGCCGAAGCATTGGTAACCAGTTCGGATGTAGAAGCGGCTTTAATAGGCGCTTACTCCGATTTGGGCGACGCAGATGTTTATGGCGGCGGAATGCCTTTGATATCTGAACTGTTGGCCAATACCAACGAGTTTAACTGGTCAGGAACCTACCAGGGCTTAACCCAAATCAACAACAAGCAAATTCCGGTTGATAACGGCTTTGTAGAAAGTACCTGGTTAGATGCTTATCAGACCATTAACGATGTAAACAATGTGCTGAATGCTTTAGACGTAGTGGCAGAGAGCAAAAAAAAGAAAGTTGAAAGTGAGGCAAAATTTATTCGCGGCTCGCTTTATTTTGACTTGGTACGCTTATATGGAAAAGCCTGGAACGATGGCGACCCTGCTGTAAATCTTGGTGTGCCCATTGTATTAACACCCACCCGCGCGCCACTATCCGATGCTGATAAAAAATCCAGGAATACGGTAGCAGAAGTGTATACACAAGCTATTAAAGACTTGACCGATGCTGTAAATCTTAAGCAGGGAATTTCGGTTGCTGCGCAAGCAATGTTAGCAAGGGTGTATTTACAAAAAGGAGATTACCCAAATGCTGTTATTGCTGCCGATAACGTAATTAAATCAAATCAATTTGCCTTAGAACCCTCCTATGCTGCTGTTTTTCCATACAATGCCGATAATCCCAATGACGACCAACTCCCCGATCCCAGAGAATATATATTTTCCATGCAGGTAACCAGTTCTCAGGGAACCAATGCATTGAATACGTATTTTTCAACTTCGGGCCGTGGCGATATCGACATTAACGACGCTCATATCAATTTATATGAAGATGGCGATGAGCGGCTGAATCTTTTTTACGACGACGGCGGAACGAGAACCGGTAAGTTTGATATGATTTATGGAAACGTACCTGTTATCCGGCTTGCAGAAATGTATTTAATCAGAGCTGAAGGGAACTTTAGGTTAGGTACTGCAGTAGGTCCTACGCCGGTTAGTGATATTAATAAGATCAGAAACCGTGCAGACTTACCTTCCTATTCGGCAGCCGAATTAACGCTGGCAAAAATTTTAAAAGAAAGAAAATTAGAGCTGGCTTTTGAAGGACATGCATTGCACGATATTAAACGATTACAGGGCTCTGTAGGCGTGCTTCCATGGAATTCTCCAAAGCTGGTGCTTCCAATTCCCGACAGGGAAATAAAGATAAATTCAAACCTGACCCAAAACGAGGGGTATTTTAGATAACACCAAACTGATTTAGAAACCTTTAAAAAAGGGGTGTAGGCAGTAATTGCACGCACCCCTTTTTTAAGCGTTTTTTACCGCATGTAAAATAGGCACTAAAAACCTCCCAAAAAGGGAGGTTTCTTTATATGTTTTTATATTATTAAATTTTAATTTCTTCCCCTTCTTTATCAAAAAACCGAAACTCGGTAATGTGATAATTACTATCACTTTTAAGCACCACGTTTTGATGAAATTTGCGGTTCCATTTAGCCGCTTTACTCCACAACCAGCCTTTGGTTAAGTACGCATGCACTATTGGGCTTACCACCACCGTGAGGTTTTTATGCTGGTGCGTAATCAGGTAGTTCAGGTTCTTTTCAATGTCATCTTCTAAAATAAGAGTAGAAGCTATTTTGCCCGTGCCCAGGCAACTAGGGCAAACTTCTTCGGTTTTGATGTTCATTTCAGGCTTCATCCGCTGCCGCGTAATTTGCATCAATCCAAATTTAGAAATAGGCAAAACGGCATGTTTTGCTCTATCGGCCTGCATAAAGCCTTCCATCGCCTCTATAAGCTTTCGCTTATTATCCGGCAGTTTCATGTCTATAAAATCAACCACAATAATGCCCCCAATATCGCGCAGGCGTAATTGGCGGGCCACTTCTTCAGCCGCTTCTAAATTGGTTTCCAGTGCATTTTGCTCCTGGTTGTTACTTACGCTTTTATAGCCGCTGTTTACATCAATTACATGCAGCGCCTCGGTATGTTCAATAATAATATATGCACCGCTGTTTAAGTTTACCGTTTTGCCAAAAGATGATTTTACTTGTTTGGTAATGCCATACTGGTCAAAAATGGGGGCATTGCCCGCCGGATGAAAGGCAACAATATCAGCTTTTTCCGGTGCTATTTTTTGAATGTAACTTTTAGCATCGGTAAAAGTATCCTTGTCGTTTGTAACAATGCGGTTAAAATCGGCGTTCAGTAAATCGCGTAGAATAGATGTAGTTTTTGTTTGCTCGCTTAAAATTTTTGCGGGCGCAATGGCTCCTTTTAAATTTTTTTGAATGCTTTTCCACGTAGCCACCAGTTCTGTAAGGTCTTCGTGTAGTTCGGCCGTATTTTTTCCTTCAGCAGCGGTGCGTACTATAACGCCAAAGTTTTTTTGTTTGATGGATTCTATAATCCGCTGCAACCGTTTTCTTTCTTCGCCCGAATGAATTTTGCGGGAAACTGCTACAACATCGTTAAAAGGGGTAAGGACTACGTAACGGCCGGGCAGCGAAATTTCGCAACTAAGGCGCGGACCTTTTGCGGCAATTGGTTCTTTTAAAATTTGAACCAGAATATTTGGCTTGCCGCTTAAAACTTCGTTGATCTTCCCGGTTTTTATAATCTCCGCTTCGTTATGAAAAGAAGAAAAATCAAACCCTTCAGGAGAAGTATCATTGATGGCCTGCTGGGTAAAGCTCAATAGCGACCGGGCATAAGGACTTAAATCGGTATAATGTAAAAAAGCATCTTTTTCGTGCCCTACATCTACAAAAGCCGCATTTAAACCCGGGATGAGTTTTTTTACCTTTCCTAAATACAAATCGCCAACGGCAAATCGTGCATCTGTTTTTTCGCTGTGCAGTTCTACCAGTTTCTTATCTTCCAGCAATGCTATTTCCACGCCCTGCGCGGCAGCATTTATAATTAGTTCTTTGTTCACATTACTTCGTCTTTAGGTACCACATTAATCCAATGCTGACTATACTCGACAATACCGGAATGCTGCAGGCAACCTTTGTTTTTTGCAAAGAACAGAAGTAGAAGGGAAGGGAGGTGCAAACAGTAGTACTGTCCTTAAAATCAGCAATATGTAAAGCCGGGGAATAGCTGTACTATTCCCCGGCCAAAGAAGCATAAAAAGCCTATTTACGCTTTTTATGACGGTTTTTTCTTAATCTTTTTTTGCGTTTATGGGTAGCAATTTTATGACGCTTTCTTTTCTTTCCGCAAGGCATACTCTAAAATGTTTTATTGTTACTTAGTTATTTACTTAACTCGTTTATTCGTTTTTCCACTTCAATCCTTAACCCTGTTATATCTATTAATGGTAAGCTTTGCCTATACCAGATAACTGCATTTTGCTTGTTGCCTAGTCGCTCATAAACATCGGCTAAAGAAAGTAATGCCTCTAAATTGTTGGGCTGCAGCCGGACCGCTGTTGTAAAACGCTCCACGGCTTTATCTAACTGGCCAGATAATAAAGAAGCCTGCCCAAGTGTAAGTTGTGCATAAAGGTTAGTAGAATCTTTTTCTACAACATCCCTGATCTTTATAATGCCTTCCATAGGCTTTTCCGAAAAACCAAACAGGTAAGTGGCGCCCAATCCTACTTTCGAAGAATCGTTTGCCGGGTTAAGTGTCAAAGAACGTTCAAATAAATCTTTGGCCTGAGCAGCTTTCCAGTTTTTCATTTCTGTGTTTTGCTCGGCTTTTAAGTTATTCAAAAATAAATGGGCTGCAAAGGTGAGGGATTTTTCTGAATTTTCCAACCGGGATGCTTCGGCGGTGTACCAGGCAAATGGTTCAAAAACATGGGCGGTATCTTTCCAAAACCGGGCTAACTGGTGAAAGACGTGTATTTTTTGATCGGCTACGTTGCCGCGGGTGATGCTGTTTTCTAAAAAGCTAATACGGGTAAGCTGTTCGGCTGGTAAGGCTTCTTTAGCATGAAATAAAATAGTATCTATAGTCAAATCGGCGTGTTCTTCGCCCTTTGCATGTGCATGGCCTTCGTGCTCATCTTTAGGCGCTGCGTCGGCAGTAGGTTTTTTTGGATGATTTCCAAAAAGCTGGTCTTGCGTGGCGGCATAAAGTGCTACGGTAAGTAAAAAGGCGGTGGCGGCTACAATCCATTGAGGCTTCTTCATGGCTAATGCCCTGCTTGTAAAAGGGTGCGCAAAGTTACTCCGCAACCGCGGCTTTCTTTACTTCTGCCACAAATTCTTTTGCCGGCTTAAAAGCAGGTATGTGGTGCTCGGGAATGTGCACTGCAATGTTTTTTTTAATGTTTCGGCCAATTTTTGCTGCCCGTTTTTTAGTAATAAAGGAGCCAAAGCCGCGGATGTAAATGTTTTCGCCGTTAGAAAGCGATTGCTTGATTTCTTTAAACATCGATTCCAGCGTAACCAAAACGTCCACCTTTGGAATGCCTGTCTTTTCAGAGATTTGATTTACAAGATCTGCTTTTCTCATAACGTTGTTTTTATCAGTTTGATAAAGCAATATAATGTTAAAAATAATGATTGTCCATTTCATAGAATAGTTTTGAATAGAAAACTGTGGTTTTTTATATATAACGATGAATGGTAAGGTAAAATCAGTGGCAACCGGCAACCCCTTTCAGAAAGCTTTTGTAATGGGTTTATTGCGCTGGAACGAGGCGGAGAATACAAGGCAAATGCCCTGGAAAGGCGAAAAAGATCCATACAAAATATGGCTGAGCGAAATTATTTTACAACAAACAAGGGTAGAGCAAGGTTTAAAGTATTACCAGCGCTTTATTACTACGCTCCCCACAATTAACCACCTGGCAAAAGCGCCGGAGCAGCAGGTGTTTAAACTTTGGGAAGGGCTTGGTTATTACTCCCGCTGCCGTAACTTAATTGCTACTGCCAAAAATATCGTTCAAAATTTTAATAGCGTTTTCCCCGCCACTTACAAAGGCGTGCTTTCGCTAAAAGGCGTGGGGCCTTACACTGCAGCCGCCATTACTTCGTTTGCATACAACGCTTCTTATGCTGTAGTAGATGGAAACGTGTTCCGGGTGCTATCCCGCATTTTTAATATTGATCTGCCCATTGATTCTTTGGAAGGGAAAAAGTTTTTTGCAGGGCTGGCGCAAGAGCTTCTGCCGCCCGCCAAATCGGGCATTTATAACCAGGCAATTATGGATTTTGGTGCCACCATTTGTAAGCCTGTGCCCAACTGTGCCAACTGCTTTTTTAACGCCAGGTGTAACGCCTTTCTTCAAAACAAACAATCGGCGCTGCCCGTAAAAGAAAAAAAAGGAACTGTGCGCCAAAGATGGTTTTACTATTTTTTGCTGGAGCACAACGGAAAAGTAGCGCTGCACCAGCGCACAGCCAAAGACATTTGGCAAAACCTTTACGAGCCGCTTTTAATGGAAGGAACTAAAAAGATGCAAAAAAGGCCTCTTTTTGATATGTTACAACAAACTGTTGGCATTAATGCTTCTCAATATACCATTTCAGGTGCGGCGGTGCAAACTACGCAGCGTTTAACGCACCAGTTTATTCATTTCTCGTTTGTACATCTCCGGCTTTTTAACAGCATAGAATTGTCGCACCATCAGTGGGTTTCAAAACAAGAGTTACCCTATTTTCCTTTTCCAAAAACCGTTAAGGAGTTTATTGCTGCCGCCGCCATTTAGTTACTGGCAGAAAATTTGTTTGTTTTCCGTATGTTTAATAGGCCGTAAGACGGGCAGTATTTTGTAAATGATAAAATGTACGGTATGAGAGGCGTAAACAGGGTAATGCTTATTGGTAACTTGGGAAAAGACCCCGATGTGCAGTATTTGGAAGGAAACATTGCAGTAGCAAAATTTCCGTTGGCAACTACCGAAACCTTTAAAGACCGAACGGGAAAATTAATTTCGCAAACCGAATGGCATACCGTAGTACTTTGGCGCGGACTGGCCGATCTGGCGCAGAAATATCTTCATAAAGGGAGCCTGGTGTATATAGAAGGACGCTTAAGAACACGCAATTGGGAAGATAGAGAGGCGCACCGTAAGTTTGCTACCGAAGTAGTGGGCGATAACCTGATTATGCTGGATAAACGGGCTGAGGGCGGAGGACGTCATCCTAATTTTCCCGCCGAGCCTGGCATAGAAGGCATACAACCACCACCACCGCCAATAACCGATGATGAAGACTTATCTTTTTAACCGGCAGAAATAATAAATTTGTATGTATATTGAACCTCTGTGCCCTGTATAGCCTCAGGATTTTTTTTACCTAAATCATTGCTTTGGATTATTTGTCTCAGTCTTTACTGTACACCCTTCTGATTGCTAACCCGCAAAGCGCCGTTTTCCTTGTTGTTCTGCTCATTATTCTCTTCTTGCTAAGCTTTGTAACCTCTGGTGCCGAAATTGCCCTGTTTACGCTGCAAAGTAAAGATGTAAACATGCTAAAAACCAAGCAGCATGCGGCTGCCCGGCGTATTACATCGTTATTGGATGAGCGAAAAGCGGTGTACACATCACTGCTGATTGCCGGTACTTTTTTTAATATCGGTATTATTATTCTGTCTAACTTTTTGTTAGATCCGCTGCTACAATTTCCCGCCGATGGATTAAACTGGCTGATAAAAATTACTTCGATTTCTTTTTTGCTGGTGCTGGTGGCCAAAATCTTACCAAAAGTGTGGGCTACTCAAAATAATCTTCGCTTTGCTTACAGCACCTCTTCTGTAGTAGAAGGGTTGCATTTGTTACTACGCCGTATTAGCCTGTACATGGTTTCTATAGCCGATGGCATAAGTCAGCATAGCGGCGTACGCGAAATGCAAAGCGCCAACATGCGCGATCTCGATGAAGCCATTGAAATTAACAACGAAGAAACAAGTATTGAAGAAAAAAATATTTTAAAGGGAATTGTAAAGTTCGGCAACATAACCGTGAAGCAAATTATGCGGTTTAGGATGGATGTAAACGGAGTAGCGAACCAAACTACTTTTACCGAGCTGGTAAAACAAGTAGAAGACCTGCACTACTCGCGCCTGCCGGTTTTTAAAACCAATTTAGATGAAATTGTAGGCATTATCAATACAAAAGATCTGCTGCCCCATTTGCACGAAAAAGAGTTTGACTGGCATCCATTAATTCGTCCGCCGTTTTTTGTGCCCGAATCAAAATTAATTAAAGACCTATTTGACTAGTTTCAAGTTAAGCGAACACTCTTTGCCATTGTTGTATTTGAGTTTGGCGGCACCAGCGGTATAGTTACTATGGAAGATATTTTAGAAGAAGTAATTGGAGATATCCGCGACGAATTTGACGAAGAAGAAAGCAGCATTAAAGTAATAGATGAAAGGACGTTTATTATCGATGCCAAAATTATGATTCATGATATGTGCCGCGCCTTAAAAATACCACTGGATACTTTTGATAAGGTTCGCGGCGAAAGCGACTCGATGGGCGGGCTGGTGTTGGAGCTTGCCGGCGGTTTTCCGCAGGTAAACGAAACCATTGCTACCGGCAATTTTGTGTTTACAGTTTTAGAAATAAATAAAAACCGGCTCAACAGCGTTAAAGTAGAAATAGAGAAAAAGAATGCAAAAGATTAAAGTTGCTTTTGTAGCGCTTGGTGTTTGCGCAGCCTTTCTGGCCTGCAACAGCGATTACGTAATTAAGCCACGCGGATATTACAAGATAGAACTGCCCAAAAAGGGGTATCAGCAATTTAATCAGCCCGGTTACCCGTATGCTTTCGAATACCCGGTGTATGCAAACGTGGTAAAAGACACATCTTTTTTTGAAGCCCGGCCCGAAAATCCATATTGGATAAATATTGACTTTCCACAACTGAACGGCCGCATTCATATTAGTTATAAAAACGTGCAAAAAAGCAACTTCGATTCGTTGGTGAACGACTCGTACACGCTGGCCTATAAACAGCATACAGATGTAGCAACCGGTATAAAGCCGGTGCCGTTTACCACGCCTGGCGGCTTAGAAGGTGTGTATTTTACCTTAAAAGGAAATACAGCTACCGCCAACCAATTTTTTATTACCGATACGGTAAAGCATTTTATACGCGGTGCTCTTTATTTTGATGCCACGCCAAACGAAGATTCTCTGCGGCCGGTAAACGATTTTTTAAAAAAAGATCTGGAGCACCTGATCAATACCATTCGGTGGAAATAGCCATATACCCCTTTTTGAAAGGTTTTGGTTGCCTGCAAACTTCATAAAAAATTAATTTTACAAAAAACAGCAATGTGATAGAAATTGACAAAGTTTTGGTAAGCGATGAAGTGGTGCAGGCACAGTTTGTTTGCGATTTGCACAAATGCAAAGGCGGCTGCTGCGAAGACGGCGATGCTGGCGCGCCGCTGGAGAAAGCCGAAATGAAAATTTTGGAGGAGGCGTACGATGCCATAAAGCCGTACATGTCGGCGGAGGGAATTGCAGAAGTAAAAGAAGGCGGAAAATTTTTATATAATAGCGAGTTTGGCTGGGTAACGCCAACCGTTAACGGCGCCATTTGCGCCTATGGCTTTAAAGATAAAAAAGGCATTATCAAGTGCAGTATTGAAGCGGCTTATTACGATGGAAAATTAGACTGGAAAAAGCCAATTTCCTGTCATTTATATCCAATCAGGTTAATAAAAACAAAGGCTTACACCATGGTTAATTACGAGCCCCGCGAAACCCTTTGTGCGCCTGGTTGCGCCTTAGGAAAAAAAGTTAAGTTGCCAGTGTACCAGTTTTTAAAAGAAGCCATTGAACGACAGTTTGGATCAGAATTTTACGAAACGCTCCACCAGGTAGCCATTGAGCATTTTGACGAAAAAAGCGAAAAATAATGTCAGAACAAGCATCCACATTTAAGGCAAAAAGCACTGTAAAGGCCGCCGACAGGGAGCATCGCCGAAAAATCAATTTCAATATTTCGCGCTACAATGCCGTAGTGCCGCAAGGCAAACAACAATTTACTAATGTGCACCTGGCCCGCGAAAGGGCAAAAAACATTAAATGGAAAGCCATTGAAACACTTGACAAACAGTTGCAGCTTTTCGAATCAAACACATCAAAAAGGGGTACAACGGTTTTATGGGCCGAAACCGCCGAAGATGCATTGGCAGAAATTTTAAAAATTTGTAAAGCTAAAAGTTGCTCTACCATTGTAAAGAGCAAAAGCATGGTAACAGAAGAAATTCACCTGAACAAATTTTTGGAAGAAAACGGCATTGAAAGTGTTGAAACCGATTTGGGCGAATATATTCAGCAGCTTGATGGCGAAGCGCCTTACCACATAGTTACGCCGGCCATGCACAAAAGCAAAGAAGATGTGGCCAATTTATTTGCCGAAAAATTAGGCACGCCACCTCATTTAACGCCCACACAACTAACCCTGGTTGCCCGGCAAAAATTGCGTGAAAAATACCGGCAGGCCCAAATTGGTATTACCGGCGCCAACTTTATTGTAGCCGATGTTGGCGGCGTAGCCCTCACCGAAAACGAAGGCAACGGTCGCATAAGCTGCTCGTATCCAAAAACGCATATTGTTATTGCAGGCATCGAAAAAGTAATTCCTTCAATAACCGATCTGGCACTTTTTTGGCCCTTGCTTTCCACCTATGGCACCGGACAAAAAGTAACCGTTTACAACTCAATTATTACCGGCCCAAAACAAAAAAACGAAGAAGACGGACCCGAAGAGATGTATGTGATTTTATTAGACAACGGCCGAACTAATCTTTTAGCAAACGTGCAGGCCCGCGAAAGTTTGTATTGCATTCGCTGCGGCGCTTGTTTAAACGCTTGCCCAGTGTATAAAAACATTGGCGGACATGCCTACGGCACCACGTACAGCGGCCCAATAGGTTCGATAATTACACCGCACTTAAAAGGCATGAAAGAGTGGAAACATTTAAGTTATGCTTCTTCACTTTGTGGAAATTGTACTGAAGTGTGCGCTGTTAAAATTAACCTGCACGAATTGTTGCTGGAAAACAGGCACGAGTCCGTGGACCAAAAACAAACTTCTTTTACAGAACGTATGACCTGGAAGTTTTGGAAAATAGCTATGCTGAAACGAGGATTGATGAATACCGGATCGGGGAAACTTAAAGGTTGGATGGTGAATACATTTGTAAAAGATTGGACAAAGGGTAGAAGCAAACTGGAGTTTCCACAAAAATCGTTTAACCAAATGTGGCTGGAAAAAGCCAAACAAAATAAATAATATCGTTGCTTGTTTTTACCCAAACTGCTTCTGCGCGGCTGCGCTATATAACTGGTTTTTTAAGCCAATATTATTCTATTTCCGCAAGGTGTACAACCAGCCATCAAGAGTTTTTAAACTACACCGGATTTAAAATCAATTATTCAAACACTGCTATTTCTGCAACTGAAATTTGGATACAGCCTGAAAAATTATTGTTTGAAAAAGGCATTGAAAAAGTTGTTGTAAACACATTTGTTCACCCAAACGGGTACAAAGCGTTTTTTAAAAACAACTCCGTTACCGGCTTTGATATTTTTGCAGCTATATTTTATTTGCTTACGCGGTACGAAGAATATTTACCTCATGAAAAAGACAAGTACGGCCGGTACCATCACCAACAATCGCTGGCAAGCAAAGAAGGCTTTTTGCATCTTCCGCTAATTAATATTTGGTTAGAAGATTGTAGATGTTTAATGCAAAGTGTTTTTCCCAATGATACAATACCAGCTACCCCTTTTTTGCCTGTTTTTACGTACGATATAGACATGGCGTGGAGTTACCTGCATAAAGGTTTTTGGCGAAATGCGGGAGGGTTTTTAAAGAGTTTTATGGGGAGAGACTGGCGCGCCGTTAAGCTGCGGGCCCGCGTGCTGCTTCAAAAAGAAAAAGACCCGTTTGATAGTTTTGACTGGATGGAAAAACTGCATAAAAAGCTGAACTTAAATCCAATTTATTTTTTTCATGTTGGTGAAAAGTTGGGCCGGTACGATAAGAACATTTCCAGCCAAAACACAGCCTTCCGACAGTTGATAAAAACCATCGAAAAAGGGTATCGCATTGGGTTGCATCCATCGTGGCGCAGCGGCAACAACCCATCGCTTATTGCACAGGAAAAAGCTACATTAGAAACCATAATTGGGAAAGAAGTAAACATATCGCGCCAGCATTACATACGCTTAACACTACCACAAACATACCGCCAGTTGATTGCCGCCGGCATAAAGGTCGATTACAGTATGGGCTACGGAGGCGTAAACGGTTTTAGAGCTTCGGTAGCAGCGCCATTTTTTTGGTTTGATTTAGAAAAAGACGAATGCACCGGGTTATTGCTTTACCCGTTTTGTTTTATGGATGGTACATCTTTTTTTGAACAAGGTTTTACCCCCGAAGAAGCCGCGCAAGAAATGCTCAGTTACTACACAGTTGTAAAAAACGTGGGCGGACTTTTTATAGTAATTTGGCACAACAATGTTTTAAGCACCGATCCCCTTTTTAAAG
>JBBSRB010000065.1:0-16265 GCA_038243445.1 Chitinophagales bacterium
AGAGTTGGTTACAAACTCAAAGTAAATGCCGTCTCGGTGGCCTTGTATGTCGTTCTCTTCCACCACCATATTGTCGCACTTCCAAAGATGAATACCGTTTCCGGATGATTGCTCGGATTTTGGAGTGCCTTTAATTACGTTGCCGCTGATAACTGAGTGAGATGCATTAGATGCGTGGATGGCGAAATAAGCCTGCTCTATAAAATTATTTTCGATGGTTACATGCCGTGTGTTTATAAGGCTTATAGAACCCAGGTCTGAAGTACTTGAAAGCCCGGAGCGGCGAAAATGCAGTCCTTTAATTAACACGTTTTCTGCGGTTACCGTAAGTATTTCGTACTTGTATTCTCCATCCAACACCGGGCTGCCAATACCAATAATATGAATGGGTTTATTTACAACAATATTTCCTTCTTTATATAGGCCGGCATGTATTAAAATAGTGTCACCCTTTTCGGCGGCTTCCAAAGACTGCTTCAGCGATGTAATAGCGTGTGATTTGCCCACTGGAATTGTTTTTGCAAAGCCAGTCTGGGCAATAAGTGCCAATAATATGGTTAGTAATTGTTTCATTTTTTATAAAAAAGAGCGAAGCGTTTTCCAATCTTTTACCTCTGCATCTTTTTCGGCCAGTTCCAATACTTTTTGCTCTGCCGCCTGCTGGTTTTCAAAAGCAGCAGCGTTGCTATTCATTGGGCTTTTAAATTTTGGACTAACCACAAAGTATACGGTAGAAGCATTTAAAAAGGTTTTGCTATCGGCGTAGTTAATAAACACGGTTTTATAGATGTCTTCTTCGGCCACTTTACCGGCTCTGTGAAATTGAGCCACGCAATGCGGATCGTCAAATTTATAAACCTTGCCTTTTTTTGAAATAATCTGGGCACCAAATTGTGGTTCTACAATTGTCATTTTGCAATCATCACAAACATCTTTTCCATAAGCAAAAGGCTGCGGTTCGGTAGAGCAAGAGCCAAGTAATAAAACACAAACGGCGAGCGCCGGAACAACCTTTTTATTTAGGGTTTTAGAGGTGAACTTTGTTGTTGCTTTACGGCTCTTTCTCCATTCAAAAAACCAAACACCTGCAAGTATTGCAAAAACGGCTACCACCAGCCATCCGCCCAGGTCAGGGTAGGAGTAGGCATCGAAGTTTAATAACCTTTTGTGTCCAAAAAGTGGTGGTTGATAAAAAAGTCCGGGAACCTGGATAGCTGCTTTTGGATCTAGATTATGGCCGTAATCGTAGCTCCATGTATAAAAATCTACCATTGCGGCTACGCCGGCTGCTACCAGAAGTAATAAAAAATAAAACAGAGGTTTTCGTTTACCTATAAAAGCTACTATCAGGCCCAACAAAATAATAGCGCCAACAATGTACACTAAGTAAGTAAACTCTGGAAACATGCTGGCTTCTATATGCTTCATGCCAATGTAATGGTTTAAACCGTTTATGATTTCTACCTGACCGGTAATTTGATGCAACCAGATGTTCATTGTTAATCCTTCCGGGTATTGAGGAGCAATCAGGTAGATAAACCAGATAGGTAAAAAATAGGTGCCAATAAGCGCAAGTGAGGCAACTGATACAATAATCCTGGAAGGGAAACTCAACTTGTTCATAACTCGTCTTTTAAAACATTCGGAACAGCTGTGCCCCGAATGTGAAATGTCTTACAAATTCTATTTAGCCGGAGGCAACAATACGCCATCAATTACATGAATGATACCGTTTGAGGCAGGAATGCTGGCGATTATAACCGCAGAATTATTCACCACTACTTTGCCATCTTTTTTATTAATGGTAATGTTGCCGCTGTTTACCTGGTTGTATGTTTGCCCATCCTGCATGTAATCGGTTTTTAAATTACCTACGTACACGTGATACTGAAGAATATCAATCAACTTTTCTTTGTTTTCGGGCTTTAGCAAATCTTCAACGGTGCCTTTAGGTAACTTGTCGAAGGCTGCATTGGTTGGAGCAAATACAGTAAAAGGCCCTTGGTTGGATAAAGCGTCTACAAGCCCGGCTTGTTTAACAGCAGCAACAAGGGTTGAATGGTCGGGAGAGGCAGCTGCAACTTTTACTACGTCTTTTGCTGATTCTTCGTCCTGGATAGAGGCTTGTAACCCTACCGGCTCTGCTTCAGTGCCGGTGGTGCCGGCATCTTTAGTTGCATTATCTCCGCAGGACCAAACTCCTGTTGCAAAGAGCGCTGCGAGCAATAATTGGAATATCTTTTTCATAAATAATTATTTGTTATAAAGGCAGCCTTTTTTTGAAGGCTACCTTTAATTTTTGATTACCTGGTTTTTACACTTTTTACGGGTTTTGCACTGTCCCTGCCGCTTGCTGCTGCCGGTTTGGCTGCTGGTAAGTTGGTACCGGTGCTAAATGTTAGCGGTACGTTGCTGCCTGCAGGAGAAACTCTTAAATACCCCTGCATTTCCTGGTGAAGTGCAGAGCAAAAATCGGTGCAATAAAAAGGATACATGCCGGCTTTTTGCGGAACAAACTTCAGGGTTTGTGTTTCGCCGGGCATAATGAGTATTTCGGCATTGTTTGCTGTTTTTATGGCAAAGCCGTGTGGTACATCCCAATCCTGCTCCAGGTTTGTTACGTGGAAATATACTTCATCGCCCACTTTTATGCCTTCAATGTTATCGGGTGTAAGGTGCGACCGGATTGCAGTCATATACACATGCACCTGGTTTCCTTTGCGCTCTACTCGGGCCTGGCCTTCGCCTTTGGCTGCGTAAGGGTGTGCATTTTCTTCTATCTTATAAATTTTTATACTGTTTTTACTTATTTTACTGGCAGGAATTGCTTCGGCATAGTGTGGTTCGCCAACGGTAGGAAAGTCAAGAATCAACTTCATTTTATCACCACTGATATCGTACATCTGCGCGCTTTGCGCCAGCTCCGGACCTGTTGGCAGGTAACGGTCTTTAGTAATTTTGTTGTAGGCAATCATGTATTTTCCGTACGGCTTAGCAGTTGGTCCACCCATTACACTTAAGTGCCCAATAGCGTAATAAGTAGGAACCCTGTCTAAAATTTTCAAGTCTTTAATGCTCCACTTTACAATTTCAGACGATACAAACATTGATGTGTATGCATTACCGTTTGCATCAAATTCGGTGTGTAAAGGTCCAAGTCCTGGTTTTTGAACTTCGCCATGTAAAACAGCTTCGTATTTTAAAACAGGAAAGCCTTCGTAATTACCATCGTATGTTTTATTTGCAATAGCCTGCTGCAATTTTGTAAAAGAAAACACAGGAATTAAAGCAGCCAGTTTACCACTGCCTACAATGTATTCGCCGGTTGGGTCAACATCGGTACCGTGTGGCGATTTAGGGCAAGGAATAAAATAGATCATATCAGGACAATCCTTTGGATCCAGCATCAGCACCTGCTTTTCAATAGTAGAAGTGGCGCTGTGGGTTTTTTCATCATACACGTTGTGCGCATAATCTGCCGGAACCATTTTTCCTTTGCCGGCTTTTGCATATTCTTCGGCTTTTTTCCAGTTAATAGCCATAATAAAATCCTTATCCTTAGCTGATGCATTTACTTCTAACAAGGTGTTCGCCTGCTCCGAATTGTAGCAGCTAAAAAACATCCAATCGCGTGATTTCCCTTTTCCGGCGCGAGCCAGATCAAAGTTTACACCCGGCGTAATTACCTGAAAAGCAATATTCATTCGGCCAGAGGTTGGATCTACTTTAATAAAAGAAACAGTGCCCTTAAAGTTTTGCTTGTAGGTGTTAATAGGAACGTCTGGATTGCTTTGAATGGGAACGCTAAAACGGGTGCCCGCAATTGTGTATTCAGTGTTTTCTGTAATGTAAGGAGAGGAGTGGTTACCCGCGCTGTTAGGAATTTCCAAAATCTCCACCGTGCGGAACGATTTCAGGTCGATCCGGGCAATTCGCGGAGTGTTGTTGCCGTTTGCAAAAACCCAGCGGCCGTCGTGTTCGCCGTTAGTGGTAGAAAGAGCAATGTGGTGAAGGTCGTCCCAGGGAATTAAGCCGTGAGAAGTGTTTAACATTGGTTTAGTTTCTTCGCTGTAGCCCCAACCATTTTCGGGGTGAGTGGAAAAAACCGGTATGATGCGCAGCAACCTTCCCGAAGGAACGCCGTACACACCCATCTGACCATTAAATCCACCGGATACAAAGTTGTAAAACTCGTCGTATTTGCCGGGGGCAACATAAACTTTTGAGGCCGCATCGCCACTAATAGCAGAGGCAGCACCTTTGGGTTTACAGCCGTTGAGCGCGCCTAAAGCAGCAGCCAATGCAAGGACAGATAGAAATTTGATTTTCGAATACATAGTGTTCTGTTTAAAAATGTTTAGGTTCAATTCTTTTTAAGCTGATTAGGAAAAATGAGTGAAATTGATTTTGGTTTCAAAAGGCAAAAGTATTTGGCTTGTACTGCTTCGGCGGTGATGGCTGTTACCTGTTTTAATGATATAAATCAGTTGCAACCTTTTTAAAGAAGTACAGTTTTGCTATACAACGCCGGCTTAGGTTAATTGCCACCAATAAAATATTGGCACAGAATTTATGTTTTAATAGATGTATATTTATGTCATCAAAGTGTAAAACATTGTAAACTTATAAACCAACTATTATGAATCGAAAGCACATTTTTGTAGGATTCTTTTTTACGGCAATGATTGTAGCAGCCGCCTGTAACTCAGGATCGGATGCCAATAATGCAGGAGAAAACAACTCGGCCACTACTACCGAAGAAAATACTACAACCACTACAGATGCCGAAGCAAACAACCCAAAAGGAATTGGTCCACATCAAAACATTCAGTTAACCAACCCACTTGACCCACAAATGATTGCAACCGGCAAAACCGTTTACGAGGTAAAGTGCCAGAGCTGTCATAAACTTACCGATGAGCGGCTGGTTGGTCCGGGATGGGAAGGTGTAACCGAGCGTAGAACTCCAGAGTGGATAATGAACTTTACCACAAACACCGAAGAAATGCTTGAAAAAGATACCGCAGCACAAAATATGCTGGAAGTGTGTTTGGTTAAAATGCCAAATCAGGGAGTACCCGAAGCCGATGCCCGTGGCTTGTTGGAATTTATGCGTAAGAACGATGGTGCCAAGTAAGGAAAATGTTATAACTAAAAAGGAGCCTTTAAAAAAGGCTCCTTTTTAGTATTTGACCTACCCCTTTTTTAAAGGTTTTGCGTGATACCCCTTTTTAGCGCCCTTTGCCGGGCAGTTACTATTAAAGCAGATCCTATAAAAAGTGTAATTGCGGCGCCCCAAAGGAGCCAGTTATATAAACTACTGTTGAAGTTAAATAAGATACCCAAACCCTGCAACATTAAAAACCCTTCGTTGGCAAAAATGCCTGCTGCAAATACCCAAAAGGGAAATGTAACTATTTTATTACCAATGGTAAAAAGCCCTTGCTCTATAAACAACGACAAAATGTAAAAGGTTAGAAAGCCTAAAAACACAAGGTGCAAAAAACCAATAATAATAGGCCGTGCACCATAAACGGCATCGCCAAGGTGCGGAAAAACCGTTCCTACATTCAGCGCCATTTTTACCGCAAACGATAAAATGCTGAAAATGAAAAATAAATACGCAAAACGGCTGGCGTACATGCCGGCTGCCTTTACGTGTTTTTGAAGAATAAAGAATTGAATCAAACTTAAAATAATAAAAATGCAGCCGATAACCGCCAACACATAAAAAGCTATGTAGTTGTGCCACAGAAGCGAAAGAAAAAGCGCTGGCACTACAGATAAGCAAAGAAAAAGGGCGAACCGCTTTGCTGCCTGCGGTATTACAGTTACTTTCTGCAAAAACTGTTGATAGATAAGCGCAAATATCGAAAGTGTAAAAAAGCCATTGTATTGAAAATGTAAAAAAGTATAAACCGAATCGCGATATAAAATAGAATTACTTGATTTAGTATATAAGATAATAGATAGTCCAAGAGGCCCAATTGATGAAATAATTAAACTTGCAATAGCCGAAACGGAAAGCAGCCTCACCTGCGGATTTAGCTTTAAGCGCAAAACATCTTTAACAAAAACTACCGCAAATACAAAGTACACTACAATATAAAGCGATGAGAAAAAGATGGGAACCGCAGTGTAGCCCCAAAGGGGAAAGGTTGCAAACATCCCAAGCGAACTTATTTCTATGCCTGCCAAAATCCATTGGTAAATGCCTTTTTGCGAAAGCGCAGCGGGCAGCAACTGGTAAATGAGCAGCGTCATTAAAGCAAGTCCGGCCCAGCCGCCAAATGCAAAATGCGAATGGGCACTTAACAAGTGCCGGTAGTTAAGAAAAGGAATGGAAAACAAAATTTTGCTCCGGAGCAAAAGGCCCAGCAGCGCTACAATACAAAGGTTAATAAGACATAAAGTAATCCAAAGATTTTTTCGTTTATTCATTTCTAAAACCGTTTTAATTTGCCTTGTACCATGCACAACGGCGCTTCTTTTTCAGAAGCACAAAACAAACATTTTTTAATTAAACAGCTATTTATATTAAAAAGTGCACAAATATTCTCCGTACCGAATAGCCTGTTTCTTATAGAATCAAATCTATTCTAAAACTATTAAAAAAGGGTGCTGGTGCTACCAACAGGTGAAATGATAAAGGGCGGTATTTCGGAGCCGAAGCGTAGAAAAACGCACTATATTGATTAAACTAAAAACCCTTAAAAAAGGAGTGTTTAAACTAATCAAACCATAAGAAAAACACGAAGTACACCAGTTGTAATTGTTCTGCTTTAAGTTTGTAAAAATCATTTCTCTACGTGACAATGCCCCAACTTTCTGGCAGGCAGGCCAACATTTATGCTATAGTAGCGTTTGTAGCAACCCTTTTGCTCACCTACCTTATGCCAGGCAATGCCATTACTTTAGGTGGTTTGCTGGTAGTTATTTTTCTATCGGTATTTATTCCCTCGCGCAGTTCTACAATTATTGCCGGCGTTGTTAGCATTGCTATTGTATTTGGCGTTATGTTTTGGAGCAGCCGGTTGTTGCAGTCTGCGGAGTCCTGGATGGATGCTTTGTTTTTGAGCGTATTGATATTGTTTACCACCGGAATTGTGTTGTTTATTAAAAACCTTATCAAAAATATGCAGTGGGATAAGTCGCACATGACATCACTGTTTGAAAATGCCACTGAAGGAATTATATTAACCAACCGCACCGCTCAAATAGTATTGGTAAACCCTGCCGCCTGCAAAATGTTTGGCTACACCGAAGAAGATTTAATTAACCAAAAAATAGAAGTACTGCTGCCCTCAAAACACCGTCCCGGCCACACGCAATTGCGCGGTGGCTTTTACAAAACGCCGCAGAACCGCGTAATGGGCTCGGGACGAGACTTGCACGGACAAAAAAAAGACGGATCTAATTTTCCGGTGGAAGTAAGTCTGAGTGCCTACAAACAAAATAACAACCAGTTTGTTATTGCCTTTATTGTTGATATTACCCACCGTAAAGAAATTGAGCAAAGCATGTTGCGCCAACAGCAACAGCTGGAAAAAATAACTGCCGACGTTCGGCTTTTAAACGCCGACTTAGAAGCGAAAGTAGAAGAACGCACGCTGATTTTAAAAGAAGCTTTGCAGCGCCTGGAGCAATCGCAGGAAGAATTGAATAACGCGTTAGATAAAGAACGCGAGCTAAACGAAATTAAAAGCCGGTTTGTATCAATGGCTTCGCACGAATTTCGAACACCCTTAAGCGCTGTACTTTCCTCCGCATCGTTAATTTCTAAGTACACCACTACAGAGCAGCAGGAAAGCCGCCTGAAACACATTAACCGTATAAAAGATTCGGTAAAGCATTTAAACGATTTGTTGGAAGACTTTCTATCACTTGGAAAATTAAATGAAGGAAAAGTAGGGCCCCTTTTTGAAGCCTTTAATTTGCCCGAAGCCGTTCAGGATACAATTGACGAAGTAAGAGGCTTGATTAAAGAAGACCAGCACGTACAGTACACGCATGCGGGGCCGGAAATGATTTTGAGCGATAAAAAGCTGCTGAAAAATGTATTGATAAACTTAATTAGCAATGCCGTTAAATTTTCCGATAAATCTTGCTCCATTGTGGTACATTCTAAAGTGGCGGACAATACTGCCGCTATTTCGGTTAAAGACGAAGGCATTGGCATTTCCGACGACGATCAACAACACCTTTTTACTACATTTTTCCGGGGTAAAAACGCCGTAAACATACAAGGCACCGGCATGGGGTTGCATATTGTAAAACGATATGCCGATCTGCTGGGCGGAAAACTAAAATTAAAAAGCAAATTAGGCGGTGGCACAACCATCACCATTTTAATACCTACAAATGCACATGAGCAAAACAATATTGGTAATTGACGATAACAACGACCTTAGAGAAAACACAGCGGAAATTTTGGAACTTGCGGGCTACAAAACCATCACCGCCGAAAACGGAAGGCAAGGTGTAGATGCGGCGGTGAAAGAAAAGCCTTCGCTTATTGTATGCGATATAATGATGCCTGAGTTGGATGGCTATGGCGTGCTGCACATGCTGCGCAAAAACCCCGATACGCAGCAAATTCCATTTATATTTTTAACGGCTAAAACAGAGCGAAGCGATTTTAGAAAAGGCATGGAAATGGGTGCCGATGATTATGTAACAAAACCATTTGATGATATAGAATTATTAAACGCCATTGAAGTGCGTCTAAAGAAAGCCGAAGTGTTGGAGCAAAACTATTCATCTACACCGCAGGGGCTTGCGCAATTTGTAAAAGACGTAAAAAACACCGGCCTTTTTACGCAGTTATCGGAGCAATATGCCGTAGAACAATTTGGCAAAAAGCAAACGCTTTATTATGGCGGAAAACGTCCGCGGTTTTTGTATTACCTGGTTAGTGGAAAAGTAAAAGCTTTTAAACTGCACGAAGACGGAAAAGAATACATAACAGATTTGTTTAGCGCCGGCGATTTTATTGGCTATACCGCACTTATAGAAGATACCACTTACGACGACAGCGCGGTAATTTTGGAGGAAGCCGAAATAATGCAAATACCAAAAGAAGAATTTCATCAAATGGTGTTTAGCGATATTAATATAGCCGCTAAGTTTATTCGCATCATTACTCAAAATGTAAAAGAAAAAGAAGCTCGTTTGTTAAGCCTTGCTTACAGCTCGCTACGTAAAAGGGTAGCCAAAGCGCTGGTAGATATAAACGAAAAATTTTACAACCAAAACAGGCAAAGCATTATCGAATTTTCGCGCGATGATATTGCGCAATATGTAGGCACCGCTACCGAATCGCTCATTCGCACTTTAAGCGATTTTAAAGGCGAAAATTTAATCGAAATTAAAAGCGGGAAAATATCAATTATTAATCTTGAAAAATTAAAGCACCTGTTGTATTAAGCTTTTTTAAATAGCGTTTGCACACAATAAAAAAGGTTTAAAAAAAGGGTTGAAAAGTACCCTTTTTTTAATGTTTTTGAATGAGCCATCACCATTACAAAAGGTTAACGCAGACAGCCAAAAACAAATGCAACCTGATAAAAGTTTTATTTTTATGTAACCAGCGTCAGGTTAGCCCCTTTTTGTAAGGTTTAGTTTTGTGCTGCATGAAACCTGTAGAAGTTAGTCCTTTGCTTGTACGCAAATACAATGTGCCCCTTCCGCGCTACACCAGCTATCCTACGGTGCCTAACTGGCACAAGCATTTGGACGCCAACTTTTGGAAACAGACCTTTGAAGAGCAGTTTCATATACAAAATCCTTCCAACGGAATTTCACTTTACATTCATTTGCCCTTTTGCGAGCAGTTAGAAACAAATTGCGGCTGCAATAAAAAAACTACTGCTAACCATAGTGTAGAAGGAGAATATGTAGAAGTCCTGGAAAAAGAATGGAAGCTGTATAAAAAATTAATGAAGCAAACGCCGGTTATCCGGGAACTTCATCTGGGCGGCGATACACCTACATATTTTTCGCCTCACTATTTAAAGCGTTTACTTGATGTTATTTTAAAAGAAAGCATCGTACATCCACAACATAGTTTTAGCATTGAAGGACATCTAAACAACGCCACCAACGCTTATTTAAAAATGCTTTTTAGTGCAGGCTTTCGCCGCATTAGCTTCAGTGGGCAAGATACAAACCCCGCTGTGCAGCACGATATTAATCGGTTACAGCCTTTTGCAGATCTTAAAAAAGCAACCAATGCTGCCCGAAGCATTGGGTTTACCTCTGTTAATTTCAATTTAGTTTATGGTTTGCCGCTGCAAACAGTGGAAAGTATTACAGAAACCATTGAACAGTTGCTTACGTTAAAATCTGATTGTATTGCATTGGACAGCTATGCCCATGTGCCGTGGACCAGCAAAGCGCAGCGCCATTATAATGAAACCGATTTACCTTCTGCCGAACAAAAATTAGAATTATATATAAAGGGAAAAGAGCTGCTGTTAAACCACGGCTACGGTAACATTGGAATGGACCATTTTGCACTTAGTAGCGATGAACTTTATACCGCCCAAAATGCAGGAAAGCTGCACCGCAACTTTATGGGTTACACCACACAAAAAACTGGTTTTTTGTGTGGGCTTGGCGTTTCCAGTATTAGCGATTCAGGTACTGCGTTTGCCCAAAATCATAAAACCATTCATGATTATTACGCTGCCGTAAATAAAGGACAATTACCTGTAAAAAAGGGGTACTTACGTTCTGCCTTAGATATTAAGTTTGGCAGCTACATTTTAGGCATCAGTTGCAAAGGATCCGTAACGTTTAACCAGGAAGATTTGCCACTGTTGGAACGGTTTACTTTTCCTCAACTGGCGCTGCTGGCCGCGGATGGGCTTGTTAAATGGAACAGCGAAGGTGCCGAACTTACGCCTCTGGGCTGGCATTTTGTACGAAACGTTTGTGCCGCTTTCGACTTGTTTTTACCCAGCAACGCACAAAGCGCCGTAAGCCACTCTGCTTTCAGTCGTGCCATTTAAAGCACATTTTTCTACTGACAAAAATCAGGTTTTTTCAAAACAGCAATCATCCTTCTTTTTGTTTTTGCGCCGCATCTTTATGCTCTAAAACAAACTAAATGCAAACAATACTTCAACCAACCAGCAGCCTGACCTTTGTAAATACCGCATCAAAAACATCGTTATTTAACCGTTTTATTACCTGGTGTGAAGACCAGCAGCAATATTGTTTTGGGTGGCTTGGCGCTATCATTGCTTTTCATGGTTGCCTGTTAACGCCCGTTACTCTTTTTGCCATTGTTTTGGCGGGTTCCAATATTTGGATTTTTTCGGCCGCTATCATCAGCATGGGAATAGCGCTTGTAACCAACCTTTCGGCAATGCCAACAAAAATTACTATACCAGCCTTTTTTGTAAGTGTGTTAATTGATATTGTTTTAATTATCATCTCTGCTTCAATGGGTTTTAGCTTAGCTGCTTCTAACCTGTAAAATAGGCCGTTTTATCTTTTGTAAAAAGCTGCATTATCGCAGCTTTTTCTTTTTGGGTAGATTTGATCTTTATCCTTTAATTCAGTGTAAATCCGGCAGAAAGACAAGGCTAAGCGACTTTCAATTACCCTTTTTTAAGTGTTTAAAAACATGTGGAAGAACGCATTCCAGACTAAGAGGAGATGTTGGCGCGCTGCGACAAGCAGGCATTATAAATAAATGCAGCTTAATAAGTTACAAGGGAAATAAATGTATAAGTGTTTTCAAAGGGCAGGGTTAGGCCTAATTAATCCTGTATTATTTGTTCCTCCTAAAAAAGTTTAGGAGGAACAAATAAGGTGATGAATTTTTATACGACAATGTATGTTTTATTACCTGCCACCCGTGTTTTCACGGCCGCTGCGGCTGTTTCTTGAATTTTGTCCCCCTTTGCGTCCGGCTTCGCTTGCTTCTTCGGGCGTCCATCGGTGAGCTACGCCTTGTTGGTGCGCTGCCTTACCCCCCTGCGAGGCAATTTGTTTTTGCTTATCCCTATCCATAGCCGCAAACCCGCGTCGGGCTGGTGTTCTTCCTTCGTCGCTGGTTCTGTTTTCCTGTTCATTGCTACCGCGTTCCATAATACTTGTTTTAATTTGAATTAGGTGTTTTTTGTTCTTTTTCAACCCAACGACTTCTGCTATTGGGCTAAGAAATAGTATAAAACATAATGCCGCTTTCATTCGGCAGAACTTCCGTTTAAAACCTTCAGAAATCTGGTATGGTGTTATTTTTATGTTCGTTAATGAGTATTGAATGCAACAGCGGTTACTTTTATCTACACATTTTTGAGTGCGCGGCAAGTACAAAATGGTGCGTTGTTCCAAAAGGCTTCCAAAAGGGTATCGTTACACTTGGGTTTAGTTTCCTGTCTACTTTTTCTGCTTAATCTGACTTTTTTGATCTGGATGAACCTTTTTGACACAAGTGAATTCTCAGCGTTACAAATAAGGACATCTGTAAAAAATCACTTTTTCAGTTTGGAAAGTAGCCTGAAAGTTTGCTCAATTAGGTATTATGCTGGATAAATATGCAGTTGTACGTTAAAAAGGGGTGCTGTAAGCAAAGTGTTGCACCTTTTAAAATTAGCCGAAACTGCAAAAAGAAAGCATCTCTTTTGCCACCTCTCTAATTCCTTTAATGTCGTTGGGCTTTACAAAGAATGCTTTTGCTCCCATTTCCATACACACCTGTTTGGTCATTGACGAGTTAGACGTGCTCCACATCACAATAGGTATATTGCTGTATTTGGGGCTACCGCACAGCATTTCCAATACCTGTGCTCCGTCGGCTTCGGGCAAGTTATAATCCAAAATTATTAAACAAGGCAAATTATTGAGGGGTAAACCATCGAGGTACAACACGGCTTTTTTCCCGTTTGTAGCGGTATCTATATTTACCTCCTGGGAGTGTGTTTCAAAAGCTTCAACCAGTAATTCCTGGTCATCCACATCATCCTCTATTAATAAAATGTAACGGGTTGTTTTTTTCACTTGTAAAATATGGGTACCCGAAATAGCTGCGTTTATCATAGTTGGATGGGCTTGGGATTTACGATATTGTAATTAGTAAAGGAAATTCAAAGGAAACGCAATTTTATTTAAAAATGAAAATCTAAGCAAAACCACTTACAGAACCTGCTTAAAAGCTGGTTATATATGGGATAGGAGAGCTAAAAAAAGTCTTTTGTAAGAACCTTTTTTGAAAGGATTTTAATCTTTGATAACGAAGATGCTTACTCACAGAAGATATTACCTGTTATAAGCATGAAGTATGGGCTTAAAACCCTTAAAAAAGGGTCATTCTGTTATTGTATCAACCAAAAAAAAAGATTTAAAAACATTGTAAAAACAGGAAAGGTTTTCCCAATTTAGTTTGCTTAAAACAGGTAAACAAAGCCACCAGTTTATCCATTTCTTTTTTATAAATCCTAAACAGTAAGCTTCCGCTCTTTACTCCCGGTGCATGAATAGATTAATAGAGATTTATTGAATGAACCAATCTGCTTATTTTTACGCTACTTTCAAACTTGTTTATGCCATCAAATGCAAACCGACAGTTTTTAGATTTTGAAAAACCCATTAAAGATTTAATTGATGAAATTGAAGGGTTGAAGCACCGGTCAGAACAAAAAAAATAGACTACACCGAGATGATTGCCCGCCTGGAGCAGAGCATTTTAAATAAGCGTGTAGAGATCACAAAAGACCTTAGCAGCTGGCAACGTGTGCAGTTAAGCCGGCATCCGGATAGGCCGTACACCATGAAGTATATTCAAAACATGACCACCAATTTTGTGGAACTGTTTGGCGACCGCAACGTGAAAGACGATAAAGCAATGATTGGCGGCTTTGCTACATTAGGCAACGAAACCGTGATGATTATTGGTCAGCAGAAAGGCACCAATACCAAAACCCGGCAGATGCGCAATTTTGGTATGGCCAACCCCGAAGGTTACCGAAAAGCCCTCCGGTTAATGCGGCTTGCCGAAAAATTCAACAAACCCATAATTACCTTAATAGATACGCCTGGCGCTTACCCCGGGCTAGAAGCAGAAGAACGCGGACAAGGCGAAGCCATCGCTCGTAATATTTACGAAATGATACGCTTAAAAGTACCCGTGATTGTGGTTATTATTGGCGAAGGCGCATCCGGAGGCGCATTAGGCATTGGCGTTGGCGACCGTGTGTTTATGATGGAAAATACGTGGTACACCGTTATTTCGCCGGAAAGCTGCTCGTCTATTTTATGGCGAAGCTGGGACAAAAAAGAAACAGCCGCAGACCAATTAAAGCTAACGGCAAATGATATGAAAGGCTTTGGGTTGGTTGATGATATTATACCGGAGCCAGCCGGCGGCGCTCATTGGGATTATGCCGGAGCCGCGGAAATATTGAAAGACTATTTAATTAAAGTGTTGCAGGAATTAAAACCAATACCACCTGAGGAACGCATCAACAACCGCATTATAAAGTTTGGTAAAATGGGTTTTTGGGAAGAAGAGCCAGCCGCCAATTTTAAAGGTTAGTAAACGGGGTGGCAAACAACAGTATCTGATCAACTAAAAAATTATTTATGTCGTTACTAGATACATTGCAGGGAACCGGGGTAGCCCTGGTTACCCCATTTAAGAAGGATGGTTCAGTAGATCATGAAAGCCTGCACAACCTGATAAATTTTGTGTTGGACGGTGGCATTCAGTACGTGGTAACATTAGGCACTACCGGCGAAACACCAACCCTAAGCATAGCGGAAAAATCGGAAGTAGTGCAAACAACCTTTACATCAGTTGCCGGCCGGGTTCCGGTGGTTATTGGGGTTGGCGGCAACAATACAGCCGAAGTAATAAAAGAACTGGAAAGGTTGCCGGTAGAAAAAGCGGCTGCTGTTTTATCTGCCAGTCCGTATTACAATAATCCTTCGCAGGAAGGTATTTACCAACATTATAAAGCCATTGCATCTGCCACTACCCGGCCAATAATTATATATAATGTGCCTGGCCGCACCGGTAGTAATATATCCGCCCAAACAACGGTTCGGCTGGCAAAAGACGTAGAAAATATTTCGGGCATTAAAGAAGCAAGCGGCAACATACTGCAGTGTATGGAAATACTTAAAGACAAACCGCAGGACCTGTTGATAGTGAGCGGCGATGATGCACTGGCGATGGCGCAAATTGCCTGCGGTATGCGGGGCGTTATTAGTGTGGCGGCCAATTGTTTTCCTAAAGATTTCTCTGGTATGGTAGAAGCAGCTTTAAACGAAGATTTTCATACAGCACGCTTACTCAATGCTGCTTTGCTACGTGGTTACGAGCTTTTGTTTGCCGAAAACAACCCGGCAGGTGTAAAAGCTGTGCTGGCTGAAATGGGCATTATCGAAAATTATTTGCGCCTGCCATTGGTGCCTTTAAGCAATTCGTTACATCAACAAGTAAAAAATTATCTTGCTGCTTTGTCGTAAAAATATATCCGTATGCGAGCTGCCTTTTTTTTACTTTTTCTTCATTTTTTATTTACGAACATTCAGGCACAGCAAAAAGCTACAATACGTATTACCAATGTACCCGGGCATCATAAAAACGGTCAATCAATTTACGCAGCCGGATCGTTTAACAACTGGAACCCCGCCGATGAAAAGTATCGTTTTCAGAAAGAGGACAACGGTACTTATTCTGTTTTGATAACTGCACCAAAAGGTACATACGAATATAAAATTACACGCGGCAGTTGGTTAACAGTTGAAAGCGACGGCAACGGTGTTTCACTCCAAAATAGAAAACTGGATTTGGACAGCGACACGGTTGTTGATATTTCGGTAAACCATTGGGCCGATGAATTTAAGCAAACGGAAAAGAAAAGTACAGCATCAAAAAACGTGTCTTTTGTTGACACAGCTTTCTACATTCCGCAATTAAAACGACATCGAAGAGTTTGGATTTATTTGCCAGGCGATTATGCCACGTCGCGTAAAAAATATCCTGTATTGTACCTGCAAGACGGGCAAAATGTTTTTGAAGACACCACTTCTTTTTCTGGCGAATGGGGTGTAGATGAAGCGTTGGATTCAGCCCAAAAAGGATCACCTGAAATGATTGTAGTAGCCATTGATAATGGAGGCGCTACGCGGCTAAACGAGTACTCGCCCTACGATATGGATAAATATGGAAAAGGCGAGGGAGACGCATACGTTGACTTTTTAGTGCACACATTGCGGCCGTACATTAATAAACACTATCGAACAAAAAA
>JBBSRB010000066.1:0-16004 GCA_038243445.1 Chitinophagales bacterium
AAACAAAATAGGGTACCCTGTTCTTCTGTAATCGGTGTACTGATCTACATTACTTCCAAAGCTGGATAACCACTTCTCTGTCATAATATATTCTAATTGTTTTTCCGAACCAGCTGCGTCGTAAAGGGCAAGGATAGAAGTGACATAATCTGATTGTGCACCCAAGGCTGGAACTGCCTGAGTTGGTTTTACGTATGTTGTGATTACGTAATCCACCTGCAACATAGATGCAGTCATCGCTTTACTAAATACCGCACGGGCATCGCCTGATGCAACTCCTGTTTGAATTAGCTCCGCTTCAAGGTACAATCTGTCGGCATAAGTTAAAAACCTGTACGGAGCAGCACCGGTACCGCTTGAAGAAGAAGCTACGCCACCTAAGCCATCATCGTAACGCCCGCCTACAGGGTAAATACCAAATAAACTTTGTGCCGTTTGTTGAGAGCCGTTTCTGTTGGGTCCGAGAGAACCAAAGTAGATAGAAACAAAAGCTCCGTCCCGGTACTCGGTTGCGTTAGGAGGTGTAGCAGGGTTTACTTTCGCTAATTGATTGTAAATATAATAAGGAATGCGAGGATCGGTAATACCGCTAAAAATAGGATTATAGCCTTTCATTATTTCATATAGCCAGGGGCTCACATTCTGTCCTCTCTGCGAAGCAGTATAATCGCCAAAACCCGGATTGCGATCGTCTGCTGCTCCTAAAGGACCGTAAGGAAGTAAAAAGCTTTCGCTGTTTGTGTTGATCAGCGATGCAGGAGCAGCTAATAAAGCGGTAACTTCAGGTGTAACGTTCTGCACCTTTCTAAGCTGAGTGTACCATTTTAGTTTAATTGTGTTAGCTGCTTTTAGCCACTTTGCTTTGTTTCCGTTATAAATTACGTCATCCGCACCCGGTACAGACGGGTTTTTTATTGGGTTATTCATGTCCGCAATGCCCGAATCCAGCATGGCAAACAATTGAGGGTAAATTTTAGCGTCATCGTCAAATTTTGGTTGCTTTATTCCAGTTTTGAATTTATTAAATTCCGAAAAAGGAATGTCGCCCCACACATCGACCATTACGCTGTAAGTGTAGGCTTTTAGTATCCTGGCAATGCCCGAATACATAAAACGCTCTTCAGCAGTGCCTTGCTCAATAATTACATCAAGGTTTTTTATAGCGCCATACAGACCATACCACGGATTTTCTACGCGAAAATCGTCGCCTTTAATTCCATATCCATCAGAGGCTTCGCGCGTGGTTTGCTGGTGCATGTACACCGATAATCCGTTTGAAAGACCCGATCCCATAGCCATGCCGTTACCAATGCTAAGTTCTGCAGAGGTAAGCAGGGTAGATACAGGAACAGAAGTAGGATCGTTTAAATTTTTATTTACATCCAAAAACTTTTTGCAGCCCGATCCCGTAAGGAAAAGCCCTGCAGTTAACAGATATAATAGTTTTTTGCTTTGCATACAATTATGTTGTTTATTTAGAATGTTACGTTTAAGTTAACCCCATAACGCTTGGTGGTTGGTGCTGCCGAAAGTTCAATACCCTGCAATCTGCCATTACCCAAAGAGTTTGTTTCAGGATCGTAGTTAGTGTATTTTGGTACGTTAGGTGCCAGGTACCAAAGGTTACGGCCGCTAAGTCCAATTGAAATAGCCGTTAACTTTAACCGGCTTACAATGTTCTTAGGTAAATCGTAGCCTAAGGTTATTTCACGAAGTCTGTAAACAGTTCCATCATACACATTATACTCATCGTGCCCGTTTATGGCAAAAGAAGCTGCAATTGATGAAGTTGAGAAAAACAAATCGTTGGTAGAAATTCTGGTTTGATTTGGAACCGGCTTACCATCTATTAATAATGGTGTATAGATATTATCCTTATCCGCATATAATCCAGAAATCACCCTGTTTGTTTCCCTGTCTTCAGTATCTTTTGTTACACCTCGTCCTAGTAAAGAAGTTACAGTTTCAGAGAAGAAATCTCCTCCTTTGGTCATATCCCAAAGTACATTAAGCGAAAAGCCTTTAAAAGAGAGGCTATTGGTAATACCTAATTTCCAATCTGGATTGGGGTTTCCAATCATTCTTTGTTCCTGGTCTTCAATTGGCCATCCGGTTGCCTGGTCAATTAACATTTGTCCTGTTGCACTGTCTCTTGCCACGGCAGTACCACGTAAGTAACCATAAGGAAAACCAGGCTCCAGGTAAGCAATAGAACCAAGTGGTGCTCTAACTAAGCCATCAACCAGGCTTTCTACAATGTTTTTATTTTTGGTAAAGGCAGCTCTTACCTCCCAAACAAAGTTGTTGCTCATTACCGGGCGAACTGTAAGGCCGGCTTCTACACCTTTATTGCTGATTTCTCCGAGATTGGTAAAAAAGCTGGTGTATCCTGTTGTTACTGGAATATCAATCGGATAAATTAATCCTCTTGACCTTTTATCGTAAACAGTAACGTCAAGGTTTACTCTGCGTTTGAACAAGGAAAGGTCGGTACCTACCTCAACCTCGGTTGTAAACTCCGGAGTCAGATCAAGATCTACTGTTGTACCGCCGCGGCTTGCATATGGCTGTCCTAAAAAGTTTACGCTACTTACACCATATAAATCTTCCCCGTTATGTGGTGGCGCATCGCTACCCACTCGTGCCCAACCAGCTCGTATTTTACCATAATCCAGCCAGTTAGATTTTACTTTAAACGCATCGGTCCACACTAATGAACCAGATAGGGCCGGGTAGTAATAAGTGGCGTTTTTATACGGAAGTGTTGATGTACGATCCTGGCGGCCGGTAGCGTTCAGGAATGCAAAGTTGCGATAGCCAAGGGTTGCATCGGCAAAAATACCCGTTATTCTTCTTTTCGATTTGTCATCTGCTGCAAACCTTTTAGTTGACGTGTTTGTGATGCTATAAATACCAGGAACAATAAAATCGCCTCCTACGTTTGCCTGTCTTCTGCTGGTACGTTGATTAATATCGTTACCAAGTTTAATATCAAGGCTCCAGTCGTTGCCGATTTTTGGGGTAAAAGAGGCAATAAAAGTAGAGTTGATCTCCCGCTGACGAAACATATCTTCTGTAATTTGACCTAAGCCGCCGCCTACGCCAGGAGAAAACTCGTCGATAATTTCATCCCGGAAAATACTGGATTGATTGGTTCCCATTGTGTAGTTAAGGTTAATCCAGTTATTAATTTTGTAAGCAGCCCTAAAGGTTGCCACAATCCTTTCTTCGTTAGTGGTAATGGTGTTGTGCTCAGCACCCCAAATTGGATTGGTGTACTGCCCGGCAATAAAGGACAAAGGTCTTCCAGCTTTATCCTCGGAAGGAAAACCTGGAATGTTCCAGCTTCTTCCTCCGATTAAAGTACGTCCAAACTGGGTCGTAAACGACTGCGCTTGTCCAAAAAAGCCACCTACCTGCTTTGAGCTGGCAAACGAAACATTACCACCAATGGTAAGATCATTGTATTTTGTTTGACCGCCAACGCTAATGTTGTTTCTTATATAGGTGGAATTTTGTACGTATCCTTTATGGTTAACGTTTGATGCGGTTAGGTTAAATGTGCTGTTTCCACCACCACCATTTACACCAATTGAATTTTCAAAAACCGATCCGGTATTAAATAAATCAATTACGTTGTTAGGATAGGCTTTATAACCTGTTCTGCCATTTGCATCAAATAATTCCGGGTAAGCGTTAAGGTAAGGTCCCCAAGCCGGAATAGAATCAACGCCGGAGGTGCTCGGACGAACTACGTTTCCGCCGTTATCATATACGTTTCCTAAGCCAAATTTGCCTCCCCATGAACCATTAGATCCGCCGCCGGCTCTGTTTTGAGCGCCTGTACCATAACTATTCTGAAATTCGGGAAGGTTAGCAATCTTTTCTATAGAAGCAGAAGTTCTGAAGGTAACGTTTAATGGCTTGGCACCTTTTTGACCACTGCCCGATTTTGTAGTAATAATTAACACACCGGTAGAAGCTCTTGATCCATAAAGGGCAGCGGCTGCAGCTCCTTTCAAAATGCTCATGCTTTCTATATCGTTTGGATCGAGGTTAGCTAAACCGCTGCCATAAGCACCGCCGGCACTTGTCTGGCTACTGGTAGTAAGTGTAGTATTGCTGTAAGGAACGCCATCAACAATAATCAGCGGTTGTGTTTCTCCAGTTAATGAGGAATTTCCCCTTATCTGAATTCTGGTTGCAGCGCCAGGTACACCCTGAGAAGACCTAATATCCACTCCAGGCACTTTACCCTGCAAGCCTTTTAAAATGTCTGGTTCCGATTTTTGAAGTAAAACATCTGGATCAACCTTGGAAACAGAATAACCAAGTGCTTTTTCAGACCGCCGAATGCCTAAGGCGGTTACTACGACCTCTTCAAGCTGCCCTTCGCCCCTAACAAGGGAAACGCTGGCTGCGTTGGCTGCATCAATGGTTTGGGCCGTGTACCCGGTAGCTGAAATAGCTAACCGACCATTTTCTGAAATTCTGATAGTGAAATTACCATTAGCATCGGCTGTAACCCCGTTTTTCTTACCAGCCTCGGTTACAGTGGCAAACGGAATGGGGTTGCCCTGACTGTCTCTTACAGTACCCGTAACTGTTCGGGTTTGTGCAAATGCCAAAACGCTAAACAGCATTAGCATCGTAAGCAATGATGCGATTTTTCTCATTTGAAAGTTTTGATTTAAATAATAATTTTCAGATCCATTATAAGTTGTTCAACGAAAGATATAGCCAAAGACAACAATTATTGTCTGGATGCTGCGGCAATTTATAATAAAATTATTTATCCACCTATTTAACCAGTAAACTTTTTCTTTTACCGCTTACGGGTTTTTATCTTTTCTACTCATGAACCCAGTGCGCTGGCTTTAAAAGCAAAAAAAAGCTACACAGTTGCGTATAGCCCTTTTTTGAATGTTTTTCTGCCTATTTTATTCTCTATCTCTGCCGCCCAAAAAAATCATTACATATTGCAAAAGTGTTACTATAGCAGCAAGTGCCGCTACAACATAGGTCATGGCAGCCCATTTTAAAGCGTCTTTGGCTTTCGGGTACTCGGTTGCCGTAGTAACGTTAGTTGTTTTTAACCAGGCCAAAGCCCGCTTACTGGCATCAAACTCTACCGGTAAAGTAATAACCGAAAAAAGCACGGTTACTGCAAACAAGGCAATACCTACCAGCAGCAGCGTATTGTTGCCCGAGCTGGCCAATAAAATACCGCCAATTAATACCCAGTTTACCAGGTTTGAGCTGAACTGTACCGCTGGCACCAGTTTACTGCGCAACTGCAGCCAGGTATAAGCTTGTGCATGCTGCACAGCATGACCACATTCGTGAGCCGCTATGGCTGCGGCGGCAACGCTATAATTACTGTACACCTCCGGACTTAGATTAATGGTTTTATTTAAGGGATTGTAATGGTCGGTTAAACGGCCTTCCACAGAAACTACCTTTACATCGTAAATTCCATTTTCCTGAAGCATTTTTTCTGCCACCTCTTTCCCGGTCAGCCGCGCCAACAATGGTATTTTGCTATAAGCGGCAAAGCGACCCTTTAAAATGGCCGAAACCAGCATACTGAGACCAATAAAAAGTAAAGAAACAATCCAAATTGATGGTGTCATAATTAAAAAACTGTTTAAAGCATTAAATACAAATCTACATCCAAAGGCGTTAACAAGGGGCAAAAACAGCACCTTTAGCAAAAAGGAACCAGTTTGTCAGTCTGTAAGTTTCTAAGTTCAAAATACCTGACATTTTTTCAGACCTACTTTTTATGCTTCTCGTCTAATCAAAACCGTTAGCATTTGCTCTTCAATGCTTTACGTAGTATCCTCCTTCACAAAATTTTATATAAAATAGGTAAAAAGTTATTCACAGCAGTAAAAATTAATTTTGTATTGTGGGGCATATTTGTAATTTAGTGGTAGAATTTAATGGGTTAGTAAGTAAAAGGGTTGGTCGAAAGATCAGCCCTTTTTTAATTTACCAAACCTCCTCAACCTTCCTTCTTTTCTCCAAAGTAATTTAAAAAACAAACATTCCTTTTTACTCCTAATTTTAATAAATGTCCAAAGTAAAAACGGCCTACTTCTGTCAAAATTGTGGTTACGAAAGCACCAAATGGGCTGGTAAATGTCCCAGCTGTCAGCAGTGGAATACGTTTGTTGAAGAACTGGTGCAAAAAGATGCAAAAAACGGAGGTGCAGCCGACTGGCAAAATTATAATGGAGATGCGACCGTGGTAAAAAAAACGCGGGCTCTAACCGACATTAAAACCACCGAAACTTTTAGAGTAGTAACACCCGATGCAGAAATAAATCGCGTGCTCGGCGGGGGCATTGTTCCGGGAAGTATTGTATTAGTGGCCGGTGAACCGGGCATTGGCAAGTCAACCCTTTTTTTACAAATGGGGCTACAGCTTAAAAACCTCGTAGTACTTTATATAAGCGGCGAAGAAAGCGAGCAGCAAATTAAAATGCGCGCCGACAGGTTAAACCTCAAAAATGAAAACTTTTATCTGCTCACCGAAACATCCACACAGGTTATCTTTTCAGAAATAAAAAAATTAAAACCTCAGTTAATTATTATCGATTCAATACAAACACTCGAATCGCCATTTATCGAATCATCGCCGGGGAGCGTATCGCAAATAAGAGAATGTGCTGCTGAATTTCAACAGTTTGCTAAAGAAACCAATACGCCTGTTTTTTTAATTGGACATATTACCAAAGAAGGCAGCATTGCCGGCCCAAAGTTGCTGGAGCATATGGTGGATACAGTGTTGCAGTTTGAAGGCGACCGCCATTATGCTTACCGCATTTTACGCACGCTAAAAAACCGTTTTGGCAGCACTGCGGAACTGGGTATTTATCAAATGAACGATACCGGAATGAGCGCCGTTGTTAATCCAAGCGAAATATTAATGACGCAAAAAGAAGATCAGCTAAGTGGCATTGCCATTGCCGCTACTATAGAAGGACAACGACCCCTTTTAATAGAGGTACAAGCCCTGGTTACACAATCGGTTTACGGCACGCCGCAGCGTACTGTAAGCGGGTTTGATTTACGGCGAATGCAGTTGCTGTTAGCTGTTTTGGAAAAGCGCGGCGGCTTTCATTTTGGCGTAAAAGATGTGTTTTTAAATCTTGCAGGCGGTTTAAAAGTAGAGGATCCGTCTATTGATCTGGCGGTACTTTGCGCACTTCTTTCTTCATACGAAGATGTAGCCATTGCCCACAGCATTTGCTTTGCCGGCGAAGTAGGTTTAAGTGGAGAAATAAGAGCCGTAAACCGAATTGAACAACGCATTGCAGAAGCCGAAAAATTGGGTTTCGAAAAAATTATTGTTTCAAAATATAACCAAAAAGGACTGCATAATAAACGCTTTGCAATTGAAGTGGTAACTATGGGTCGGGTAGAAGAAGTGTACCGATATTTATTTTAGATAAATTTTAGATCGGCTATTGCCTATTTTTTTTGCTTGTTATTTGATGGTTATATAGCACGGCTTTTAATTTTGTTTCCAACGGGTGTTCTACTGTCATCTTTTGTTGCGTCGCACTCGTGTACAGTTGGCATCTCTATTGTGCCTTGTGCACTTTTCTTTACTGCCTTACACATTGTTTTGTAGCCATAATTTGAATATCTTTAAACAGACACATTTGTTAACCAACACACAGTGAACTTTTTATCCAACGTAAAAGAAGCGCTGCTCCACCTGGCTTTCCCGCATGTTTGCGAAGGCTGCGGAACAGACGTTTTACAAGCCGATAACTTTCTTTGTCTACGGTGTTTTTCGGCACTGCCGCAAACACGTTTTCATCTTTATCAAAACAATGCAATTGAAAAAATTTTTTGGGGGCGCGTACCGCTTGTGCGGGCCACGGCCGAGTATTATTTCACCAAAGAATCTGGGATGCAGCGCCTGATGCACAGCTTTAAATATGGCGGTAATAAAGAACTGGGGTTTTACCTTGGAAAGCAAATGGGGTATTCGCTTTTACACAGCCGTTTCAATTCTATTCAGGCCATTGTTCCACTGCCACTGTTTAAATCTAAAGAGCGAAAGCGAGGCTTTAACCAGGCTGCAATTTTAAGTAACGGCATTGCAGAAGTGCTGCAAAAACCGGTGTTGAACAATGTAGTGATAAGGCCCGAAAATACCGAAACCCAAACTAAAAAAAACCGTGTAGAACGCTGGCAAAATATGGCCGGACGCTTTACTCTGCTAACGCCTTGCCCAATTGAAGACAAACATATTTTACTTGTAGATGATGTGGTAACTACCGGCGCTACCTTAGAAGCCTGCGCTACCGAACTACTTAAAATAAAAAATGTACAGGTAAGTATTGCCACGCTTTGTTTTGCAGCGGGCAATTAAACAATTAATAAGCCTATTGTAGACTTTTTCAAAACCTTTCAAAAAGGGGTATGCACATTTTAAAAAACTCCGGAGAAACCCTTTTTTGAGGGTTTTCTCGCGCAACATTTTCTTCAAATTAGGTGCAGATTTTTTGGCAGAAAAGTATTTTGCAAAAACCTGGAAGGATTGCCTAAGCACCATTAAATTGTTCTGGTCACTAGTTCGGTTTGCTGCTGTATTTTTAGGCCTTATGAAAGGGTTTGTACTAAATCTAAGCCTGCTGCTTCTTTTTGCTGTTTTTATGGCTTCGTGCAAAAAGGCTTCGTTTACCAATAGCCCCGATGCGGTTTTAACCACGTCAATTGACACGCTCCAATTTGATACGGTATTTACCAGCGCAGGTTCTGTTACTCAGTCGTTTAAAATCTTCAATCTAAAAAGCGAAGGCATTAAGATTTAGTCGGTGAAATTAGGAGGCGGCTCTTCTTCGCCCTTTAAAATAAACATCGCCGGAACGCCCGGTCCGGTTGCTACAAACATTGAATTAAAAGCGGGGGACAGTACCTATATTTTTGCTACTGTCAGCATCAATCCAACAATCGAAAACCTTCCGTTTATTGTTCGGGATAGCATAGAGATAACTTATAATGGAAATACAAAATGGGTGCAGCTACAAGCCTTTGGACAAAATGCCCACTTTATTCGCAACCAAACGTTTACCGGCACTACTATTTGGAACAATGATTTGCCGTATGTAATAATGGGTAAATTAATAGTAGATACAAACGCGGTGCTGATAATTAATAAAGGCTGCAACATTTTTGTAAATGCCAACGCACCCATTATTATTAACGGCTCTTTACAAGTGATGGGAGAAAAATGGGATAGCACCCGCGTGGTTTTTACCGGCGACAGGTTAGACGAGCCCTACCGTAATTACCCGGCCAGCTATCCCGGAATCTTTTTTACTTCTTCGAGTAAAAACAACTCTATTACATATACAACTATTAAAAATGCTTTTCGCGGCGTCATGGTTTCGGGCCCTTCGGTAAATGGGGCTCCAAAGCTTACGTTAGCGCAAACCATTATACACAATGCTTTTGATGCAGGCCTTTTGGCGCTTAATACAAGCGTTTCGGCCCAAAACGTACTGGTCAGTAATTGTGGTAAAAATGTGGTGCTGCAAAGCGGTGGCAACTATCAATTTTTGCATTGCACAATGGCTAGTGGCGGTTCTGTTTATGTGCCGCACAGCAATCCGGTTTTAGAGATAAGCAGAGGAGATGATGACGCTGCGGCGGCTCCACTCAATGCCCTTTTCAAAAATTGTATTTTTTGGGCCGAAGGTGGCGGGCAGGTGGCGGGTGAAGTAGTAATTTCAAAAAAGGGAACAACCCCCTTTTCGGTATCTTTTGAAAACGTTCTATGGCGGGTTCAGTCCACACCAGCAAATGCTACAGTTAGCGGTGTTGTTATCAATGGATCGCCGTTATTCATCAGCAATGAAAAAGAGCTCAACTTTCGGCTTAAAGAAGGATCGCCTGCAATCGATAAAGGCAGCGCATCTGGACTTACTGTTGATTTAGATGGAGCTCCCCGCCCCGTTGGCGCTCCCGATCTTGGCGCTTACGAAAAACAGTGACCCTTTTTAACATCTTTTGGGCAGTAAACGGACGTAATTTTGCCTGCTACTTACAAAACGAATTTAACTTAAACAATGAAAACATTATTAATTGTGGCTATAACCTCTTTGTTTCTTTCTGGCAATTCTATTTACGATTTTAAAGTACCGGGCTTAGAAGGAAAAGAAATTGATTTTGCACAGTTCAAAGGCAAAAAGATTTTAATTGTCAATACAGCATCAGCTTGTGGCTATACACCACAATACGAAGAACTGGAAAGCTTGTACAAACAATATGGCGAAAAATTGGCCATTGTTGGTTTTCCGGCCAATAATTTTGGTGCGCAAGAATCGGGTTCAAACGAAGAAATTGCTGCTTTTTGCCAACGCAACTACGGCGTAACTTTTCCAATGGCGGCTAAGGTTTCGGTTACCGGAGAAGATGTTCATCCCCTTTTTAAATACTTAACCGAAGAAGCAAAAGCGCTGGGCACCGAAGCTCCGGTTATTAAATGGAATTTTACCAAGTTTTTGATTGATGAAAACGGCAAGCTGATAAAAGTTTTTCCAAGTAAAGTAAAGCCTTTAAGCGAAGACATTACGGGTTATTTGAATTAAGTTTTGAATGCTGTTTTAGATTATTATTTTACAATTATCCTAAATAATTAGCCGGCCCTTAAAGCCGGCATTTTCATTTGCAAAAGTTTTCTCAGTGGATGCTTTCAACACTAATTTTCAGGTGTTTAAAACAATGCTTTTTTATTTCCTTATTAATGCGTAAAATCGCTCCAAACAAGGGCTTGTTTCATGCAGTTTAAAAACGTTATTGGGCAAACAGAAGTAAAGCAGCACCTGGTAGAAATGGTGCAAAACAACCGCCTGAGCCACGCCCTGCTGTTTTTAGGGAAAGAAGGCAGCGGCGCCTTGCCTCTGGCCATGGCCTTTGCTACTTATGTAAGCCTTCTTCCAACGGATAATGGAAGCAAAGCAGAAGCCTCACTTTTTGGCAATGAAGCTCCGGTAGTAGTAAAGCTTCCTAAATCGGCAGAGGAAGCCGATGCCTGGATGGAAAAACAGCCATCATTTCAAAAGGCACAAGGTCTGGTGCATCCTGATATTCACTTTTCATTTCCGGTTATTACAAAAAAACAGGGCACGCCTCCGGTTAGTGCCGATTTCATAGGCGATTGGCGCGAGTTTATTTTGCAGTACCCTTATGGCAATAGTTACGACTGGCTGCAGGCTATTGGCGCCGAAAACAAGCAAGGCAACATTACAGCGCAGGAATGCAACGATATTATGCGCAAGCTTTCGCTAAAAAGCTTTGAAAGCGGCTACAAGATTTTAATTCTTTGGATGCCTGAATACTTAGGAAAAGAAGGAAACAAACTTTTAAAGCTAATAGAGGAACCGCCACCTCAAACACTTTTTCTTTTAGTGGCAGAAAATGAAGCCGCTATTCTTTCCACCATTTTATCTCGCTGCCAACTGGTAAAAGTGCCGGCATTGGAGCCAAAAGATGTAGAAAAGGCCCTTATAGAACGAACCGGCACCGACGTGGAAAAAGCAGCGCAATTGGCCAACATCTGCGAAGGCAATTACCGCGAAGCACTGCACCTGCTGCAGCATGCCGATGAAGATTATGCCGCACTCCTAAAAAACTGGCTAAACGCTACCTTAAAAAATGCAACGGCCGCACAGGTAAAATGTATAGAAGAATTAGCCCGTTTGGGCCGCGAAGCGCAAAAACAGTTTTTACGATATTTTACGCACTTGCTGGAAACTGCCATACGCCTGCAGATAGCAAACCACAAAAACAAAGAAACCTTGTTAGCCGGATTATCGGCTGCAGAAAAAGACCTGGTGCCGCGCCTAAATAAAGCAATGTCGCTGGAGCAGCAGCAAGCCATTTCCGAAGAACTGGACAAAGCAGCATATTACATAGAGCGCAACGCCAATGCCAAAATTCTATTTCACGCCCTTACCATTAAGCTGTTTTATATTGTACGAAATAACACAGTGCCGCTGGTGTAAAATTCTAGTAGGCCATTGCTACATAAAAAATTTATATTTGCGTACGTCTCGAAAGAGGCCTCAATATAAATTTAGAGGGGTTGGCCCGTGAAGAGTGCTTTGTAATACGCTACTGAAATACTAATTATAAACCGAAAATGAGTCTCGTTTACATTTTTGGTACATACGCAATCGCAGTTCGAAGTTTTTAAAAAAGCTTTGATACCCGTGTACGATGCCGAAAGGCTTGTTATTGTACAAGAGTGCGACGCAACAGGAGCTTCATAGCAGCACAAAAGGCCGCCCCATAACCATATTTTTAATTTTACAACCTACAATAAAATGGGATGTGATAGTTGTGGAACTAAGGGATCGGCACCAGGTGGTTGCCAAAGCAATGGAAGCTGCGGCACCAATAGCTGTAACCGCATGAACGCTTACGACTGGCTGGTAAATTTGCCCATTGCCGATATGGACGATATGTGCCGAGTAGTGGAAGTAAGCTTTAGCCAGGGAAGCCGTAAAGATTTTTACCGAAATGGAACCATGCAGTACTTTGAAAAAGGCGAATGGATTACGGTGGAAGGTGTAAGTGGTTTTGATGTAGGACAAGTGCAAATGACCGGCGAAATTGTGCGTCTGCAGTTAAAGAAAAAAGGCGCCGATGAATTTAGTGCCGACATGCGCAAGGTGTTGCGCCGCGCTGGCGAGCGCGACCTGGATTTGCTGAAACAAAATAAAGACCGCGAAAAGGAGGCACTTATCAGAAGCCGCGCCATTGCCCGCCAGCTAAACCTTAATATGAAGGTAAGCCAGGTGGAGTTTCAGGCAGATGGGAAAAAGGCCACCTTTTTTTATATTGCCGATGATCGCGTAGATTTTAGAGAACTGATCAAAGTGTACGCTTCGGAATTTAAGATAAAAGTAGAAATGAGGCAAATTGGTGCCCGCCAGGAAGCTGGAAAAATTGGAGGCATTGGCTCTTGCGGCCGCGAACTTTGTTGCGCTACCTGGCTTACTGATTTTAAATCGGTTAATACTGCTGCGGCGCGGTACCAAAACTTATCTATTAACCAAACAAAATTAAGTGGGCAATGCGGCCGACTGAAATGCTGTTTAAATTACGAACTGGATACGTACTTAGATGCGCTTCAGGGTTTTCCCGAAAATGCCGATATGCTTCGGGTAGCCCGCGGCACCGCTACTTTAATAAAAAAGGATATTTTTAGAAACCTTATGTGGTATGTACTGCCTGACAGTAATAAGCAGTACCCGCTTACCATTGAAAGGGTAACTAAAATTAAAACGTTAAACACCCAAAACATTATTCCGGAAGAAATGGAGCCGGTGGATGTAACCACCATGAAGCAAAAAGAAATAGAGCCCGAGTTTGTAGATGTGGTGGGGCATATAACTTTAAAAAGCCTGGAAAAGTCGGACAAGAGAAAACATCAGCAACAGCGACCGCAACAGCAGCGGGGCGCTCAGCAACAACAACGAAGTGCACCGCGGAATAATAATGCTCAAGCGCAGCAAGGAGGATCAAACGATCCGCAACGGCCAGAGCGGCCTTCACGCCCGCAGGGTGGCGGGCAGCCCCGCCCACCCGGCCCCGAGGGCAAAGCTGGTGGACAGCAGCAAAACCGGCCGCAGCAACGCCCAAAAATCAATCGCCAGCAGCCGCCGCGCTCTCCGGGTGAAGAAGATGCAAAAAAGGGGTAACTGCGCAGTCGCTACCAGTTTACGCTCGTTGCAAACCAAAAAAATTAAAAAGCCTGATTGTAAAAAATCAGGTTTTTTTTAATTGAGGCTCTCGCAGAGGACTTGGCGTTTTGCTTTCTTAGACGAGTCTCTCAATGAGGCCTCGGCTGGAAAGGGCAGCGAAACCACAAACGTTTTACCCCCTTTTTAAAAGGTTTTTTCGCGGGTTGCTGCTTCGTCCGCTTCCTTTTTCAAAGCTGTATAAATTACATCCTGAATTTTTCCACGAATGCTTAACGAGCCCAGTTTGTTATTGTCGCGTGAGGAATAAACCCTGTTCGATAAAAAAATGTACACCAGGTCGGCCTCAGGATCTACCCATACACAAGTGCCTGTAAAACCGGTGTGACCAAATGTTTGGGGCGAAGCCCAAAGAGAAGGATAACGGCCTTTTGTACCAAGCGAATCTTTTTCGGGCTTATCAAATCCAAAGCCGCGGCGGCTGACGGTGCTTTGATAAGCCGTAAACAAATTGATGGTTTGGGGCTTTAAAAAGCGATGGCCATTTAGCTCGCCGCCATTTAAAAGCATCTGGTAAAGTAGCGAAAGATCATAGGCATTAGAAAACAAACCGGCGTGACCCGATACACCGCCAAATAACGATGCGCCTTCGTCGTGCACATACCCGCGAAGTAATTGTTTGCGGAAGTTTTTTTCTTCTTCAGTTGGCACTGTTCTTTCCGAACCAAGGGTTTTCCAGGGATTAAAGCCGGTTGTGGCCATGCCCAGCGGATGGTAAAATGTTTTACGGGTATATTCATCCAGCGTCATTCCCGAAAGGGCTTCTACTATTTTACCAAGGAAAATAAAATCATTATCGCTGTACACATATTTACCCTTTGCTGTTAGCGGGCTTTTTAAAATCGTACTAAAAAGGGTGTCGTTCCAATCTTTGCGCAGGTATAAATTCCGGGCTACAGGAATGGTAAAATCCGCATCTGCTTTGGTGTTGAATAAAGAAGCTTTGGGGGTACCATTTCGCTCCAGGGTTTCTTTATAAAAAGGTATGAAAGGCACAAGCCCGCCCTGGTGTAATAAAACATCTTTAATGGTAATATTCGCTTTATTGGTTCCGGCAGTCCAGGGCAGGTAATCGGCAAGCCTTCCATTTAAGTCTAACTTTCCTTGTTCGTATAGCTTCATTACAGCAACGGTAGTAGCCGAAGTTTTTGTTAGAGAAGCCAGGTCGTATATACTTTCTAATGTAACCGGAAGCGAGGTAGAATCGTATTCGTAATGTCCAAATGCTTTGTGATACTTTATGCGTCCGCCCTGTGCGGCAAAAACCACAGCACCCGGAAAAGCGCCTTTTTTAATGCCATCGTTTACAATACTATCTATACCAAGCCATGCTGGCGATACACCCACAGGCATGCGGTTGTTTATAGCAAGGCCGGTGCCGTACGGGATAACACAAACCGTTACAGGCAACTTTCCATTTGCAACTACAGAACCGCGCAAGAAATCGGCTGCCGCGTGCTGAAAGGCAGAATCGTCCTGGTGAACGGCTACCAATGTTTTTGCTGCGCAGAAGTTTTTAGCAGCATACGCATTTCCAAATAAAAAGGTAGCAGCATTTTGCCCCTGCAGTGATTGCCACAATTGTAGAGCGGCAGCACTAATGCCGTAATTATTAGTTGGACGAAAAGAATAATTGTGCACGCCAATAACTATCGCGCTGTATTTTCCTGCCTTTATACTATCGGCAATAGCGGCGGCTTTTTTGGCATTGTCTTTATAAGAAAATAAAAACGTATCGGCGTGTGCATCCTGCACCAGGCGTTTACCAAAAGCATTTGTTTCTTTTGTACCCAAGCCTATATACGCAATTTTTTGGTTGGTTGTAAAAGGGAAAAAAGTAGCTTCGTTTTTTAATACAGCAATGCTGCTTTTTGCCACCTGGCTTGCTATTTCATCAGTGTTTTTGTTTAAGTCGGCTACTAAGTTGGCGGTGTCAACCGCCTGCGCTTTATTTAAACCTAAATCGTATTTGGCGGCTAACACTTTTTTTGCCTTATCGTCAATTTCTTTTTGTTTAATGCGTTTGTTTTCAACTGCTTTTTTAATTGCATCTATGGCAGCCGACACATCATCTGGCAAACACAACATATCGTTTCCGGCAATAACTGCCTGAACGGCTGCTTCTCCGGCTGGAAAAAATTTGGTTACGCCCTTCATTTCCAGTGCATCGGTAAAGGTTAATCCATCGTAGTTCATTTCATCGCGTAGAAAGTT
>JBBSRB010000067.1:0-15823 GCA_038243445.1 Chitinophagales bacterium
AAAAAAACATTTTTACAATATAAAAAACGGCGGCTGCAAGCAAGGCGCTTACTGGTATAGTTAATATCCACGCCCAAAGAAGGTTAATGGTTACACCCCAGCGTACTGCCGACAAGCGTTTGGTGGCCCCTACGCCTATTATGGCACCCGTAATAGTATGTGTGGTGCTTACCGGAATTCTAAGCGCTTCAGTTACAAATAAGGTAATGGCACCCGCGGTTTCGGCAGCAACACCTTCAAAAGGGGTTACTTTGGTAATGCGGGTTCCCATGGTTTTTATAATCTTCCAGCCACCCGTAAGTGTGCCGAGCGAAATAGCTGAATAACAAGCCAGCGGAATCCAGTTGGGCATTTCTTCGAAAGTTGCAATGCTGCCATGAGCAATTAACGCCGCTGTAATAATCCCCATCACTTTTTGCGCATCGTTACCGCCATGTCCAATGCTAAACGCAGCCGAAGAAACCAGTTGCATTCGTTTAAACCAAGAGTTAGAGCGCTTAGCGTTTAACGTGTTTAACCAAAAGGTAAAAATAGCCAGTATAAAAAGTATGGTTGATAGAAGGATCCATTTAAAGTTAGCCGAATAAAAAATTACCTGGTTGGTATAAGAGGTGTAATGGGTTTTGCTTGCAAGTACTGCCTGATCGTATTCTAAATGTGTATATAAAAACCAGGCTACTAAAAATATAATGATGGTAGATATAATGCGTGGAAGAATACCTTTTCTAAACGAATACAAAAACCAAAGCGAAATAATAAACGCTATCAGCATGCCCACCAGTGGCGCTACTAAAATAAACGCCGCTGTTTTAATAATCACTTCGGAGTTTACGGCTGAAAAGCCTGCGTGCGCCACACCGGCGCCAGCAAAACCGCCAATAAGTGTATGAGAAGAAGAAGAAGGAATGCCAAACCACCAGGTAAATAAATTCCAAATAATAGCTGCAATTAAGCCCGACAGAATCACCACCATACCTATCTGTCCGGATAGTGCATCTTCCTTAACCGTTTTTGCCACTGTGTTGGCTACGCCATGATCTTTAAAGATAAAAAATGCCGCAAAGTTGAAAACGGCAGCCCAAACAACTGCCTGAAAAGGGGTTAGTACTTTAGTAGAAACAACTGTGGCAATAGAGTTTGCGGCATCGTGAAAGCCATTGATATAATCGAAAATCAATGCAAGCGCAATGACGGTAATGAGCAGTAACATAAGAGGATGTTGTAAATATGTTGACCTTTGAAAAGCAGACGCCACCAGTAAAAAACCTTTAAAAAAAGGGTCGCTTTCAAAAGTTTAAACAGGTTAAGAGTACTTAATAATAATTGATTCAATTACGTTTGCGGCATCTTCGCATTTATCAGTTACATCTTCCAATACCTGGTAAATCTCTCGTTTTTTAATAATTTCTTTTGCATCGGGTTCCATGCTAAACAAGCGTTCAATAAACATGTCGCTGATGTCGTCTGCCTGATTTTCAATGCTGTTTATTTTTACCAGCGAATCGGTGATTTTCCTAATGTTTTTCATGTCTCTCAGCTCGCCTACGGCCTGGCGTACCTCGCGGGTACTTTGTACAATCAGTTCCGTTAGTCGCTGTATTCCATCGTCATTAGGATTTACCTGATACAATTTAATTTTTTTGGCAGAGGAGTAAATGTAATCGGCAATATCGTCGAGTGCACTTGCCAAATGGTGGATATCTTCTCTATCAAAAGGCGTAATAAAATTGCGACCTAATTCGGTAAAAATGCGGTGGGTTAGTTCGTCGTTGGCATGCTCCAAATCTTCAAGAGGTTTAATCATCGAAGACCGTTTGTTGTAGTCTTTTTCGGCTACAAGCGCTGCTAATTGTTCGCCCATAATAGCGCCGTTGTTTGCCACTTCTTCAAATAGGCCGTAAAATGAGTTGTGTTTTGGACTAAACAATTTTGATATCGAAAATGCCATAGGTCTGTTTTAATAAGGCACGAAAATAGGCTCTAATGTATGTGGCTTCGTATGTTTGGCCAGAATTAATAATAACTTAATATTCGCCGTTTAGAAAATCAAAAAGGCATTTTTTAAGTTTGATTTATTCTACTAAACGTAACAGTGTATGAAAGTGCATCAATGGATATTTATAACGATGTTGGCTTTAAGTGTGAGCCTTTCGGCTGGCGCCCAGCAATTTTTAACAGGTTACGATTCTACTCTATTTGTTCAAGATACACTCCGTCCACTGGTAAAGCGTTTTGAAAACCTGCACCTTAGCGCTTATATACAACCCCAATTTCAGGTAGTGCAGCAAAAAGGCGCTGAAAGCTTTAGCCGCGGCGATTTTCAAAACAGCGCGAATAACCGGTTTATGCTTCGGCGGGCGCGCATGAAAATTGATTATAAAATGCCTTCAAAAAAGGGCAGTTTTCCGGCGGCACTGTTTACGTTTCAGTTTGAAGCAACCGAACGAAATGTAAATGTGCGGGATATGTTTGTGCGCATTTTTGAACCTTCGGGTAACCACTTTTCTCTAACCGCCGGGCTGTTTGCGCGCCCTTTTGGCTACGAAGTAAACCTTTCATCGTCGGTTAGAGAAACGCCGGAACGGGGGCGCATGTCGCAAGTATTAATGCCCAGCGAACGCGATTTAGGTGCTATGCTCACTTTCGAATCGCAAAAAGAAAAAAAGAAAACCGTTGTTTTGAAATGGGATGCCGGAATATTTAACGGGCAAGGCAAAGCCGGGCCTGCGGAGTTTGATTCGTACAAAGATTTTATCAGCAGGCTTTCGTTGCAGCCAGTGAAATTGATGAATGATTTTTCGATTAGCGGCGGACTTTCGCTGCTGCACGGCGCTGTAGCACAAGCCACAAAATATAAATACAACCTGGACATACAAAATGGAACTAAACTATTCATCGTTGATTCAAATAGTAAAAACCTTGGCGGCCGTGCACCGCGTTACTATTACGGCGCCGATGTGCAGGCAAGCATGAAGCAAGGCGAAAGGAAAACCGAGTTGCGTGCCGAATACTGGAGGGGAACACAGCCGGGAACAAGCACCAGTACGCTTTCTTTCGGAACGCTGCCCAACGAGCCAACCTACATACGTGCTTTTGACGGGGCTTTTTTATACTTTATACAAAACATAGTAAACGATAAATGGGAGATTGTGGCCAAGTACGATTGGTACGACCCAAACACGAAAGTTTCAAAAAAAGAAATAGGAAAGAGTGGCACTAATTTAACTGCTGCCGATGTAAAATTTACCACCTTTGGCTTTGGCGTAACTTATTATTTTACCAACAATTTAAAAGCACTTGCTTATTACGATTGGGTTCAAAACGAACAAACATCATTAACTGGTTTTATGCAAGATATAAAAGACAATGTTCTTACACTGCGCATTCAGATGAAGTTTTAAAATGCACAAGCGATCCCTTTTTACCCCTTTGGTTAGCGTTAAAATGGCTATCTTTGAACGGACTGAAAACTAACTTAAAACAAATTGATAAATGGAAATATTGTATAATGCCGCTGTCATCTGGTTTATTGTTGGCTTTATATTTTTCATCCTCGAATTTTTGCTTCCGGGTTTAATTCTTTTCTTTTTTGCTATCGGCGCCTGGATTGTTGCCCTGCTTACACTTTTTTCAGATGTGTCTATAAACATGCAACTGGTAGTGTTTTTAGGAAGTTCCATTATTACGGTTTTATTGTTTCGTAAATGGGCAGAAAAAATAATCTGGAGCAGAAGAACATCAAGCGAAATAGAAGATGAATTTTTAGGCAAAACCGGTAAAGCTCAAACCTTTATTGAGCCGGGCACTACGGGCAAAGTAGATTTTAAAGGCACCTCGTGGGATGCGCAATCAGAAGATATTATTGCACCGGGCGAAAACGTAACCATTATTGGAAACGAAAGCATTTTATTAATAGTCAAACTAACAAAAACAGCATAATGATTTTAACGGTTATTCTTGTAGTCTTAATTGTATTTTTATTAATCGCATTTTTATCAACCTTTAAAGTGGTGCCCCAGCGCTCGGTGTACATTGTAGAAAGGCTGGGTAAGTACAGCCGAACACTGGATGCGGGTTTTCACATTTTAATTCCTTTCATTGATAAGATAGCGTACCGTCAAAACCTGAAAGAACAAGCCATTGATGTAGCCTCGCAAATTTGTATTACTAGAGATAATATTGCGGTAGAAGTAGATGGCATCTTATACTTGCAGGTAATAGATCCGCAAAAAGCTTCTTACGGTATTGATAATTACCGGTTTGCCGTTATACAAATTTCGCAAACCACCATGCGTAGTGTAATTGGTAAAATGGAACTGGACAAAACGTTTGAAGAACGCGAAACTGTTAACGGCAGTATTGTAGAAGCCGTAGATAAAGCAAGCGGGCCATGGGGAATAAAGGTTTCGCGGTACGAAGTAAAAAATATATCGCCGCCCCAGAGCATTAAAGATGCAATGGAAAAACAAATGCGTGCAGAGCGCGAAAAACGTGCCTTAATTGCCGAATCAGAAGGTGATAAGCAAGCTAAAATTAACCGCGCCGAAGGTGAAAAGCAAGAAGCCATTGCCCGTTCAGAAGGTGAAAAACAACGCCGTATAAACGAAGCAACCGGTACTGCCGCCGAGATTGAATTAGTTGCAGTGGCTACTGCAAAAGGTATTACCGAAATTGCCCGTTCAATAAATGAAGAAGGCGGCATGAATGCAGTAAATCTGCGTATTGCCGAACAATACCTTACTGAGTTTGGCAAGTTGGCCAAAACAAATAATACAATGATTGTTCCGGCCGATCTTTCGGACATAGCTGGTGTTATTACAAGCATTACATCGGTTTTAAACAAAACGAAAGTAGATATGCCACTTATAGCAAAATAATCAGTACATACTTTTTAAAAACATGTAAAAAAGGGGCCCTGTTACAGGGCCTTTTTTGTGCATTTGTGATGGCGTTTTAATAAGAATTGGACGCACTACTGACAAAGGTTTTATATATTGGCTAATGGTTCGTTTTAAACCGATTAGTATAGCACCAAAAAGCTCTGTATCCGTTTCTATTTTTGCAGCCGTAGTTTGTTTTGCTGCCTACACCTGCATTTTTGCTTTTCGCAAAGCGTTTAATGTAGCTTCTTACAATGGGCATACTGTGTTTGGGTTAGATTATAAAGTAGTAATTGTAATTACACAGGTTTTTGGTTACATGCTCAGCAAGTTTTACGGTATTAAATTCATCTCCGAATTAAAGCGGTTTGGGCGCGGAAAACTGATACTTTTTTTGGTAGGTATTTCGTGGTTTGCCTGGCTCTTGTTTGCACTTATTCCACCACCCTATAACTTTTGGGTGCTGGTGTTAAATGGCTTTCCATTAGGCATGTTGTGGGGCATTGTGTTTTCGTATGTAGAAGGGCGAAGAGCTACCGATTTTATTGGTGCTGCGCTGGCCGTAAGCTTCATTTTTGGTTCGGGGCTTGCAAAAACGGTGGCGTTGTTTGTTATGAATAGTTGGAACGTAACCGAATATTGGATGCCTTTTGTAACCGGACTTATTTACTTTTTGCCCCTGCTGTTGTTTGTTTATTTATTGGAAAAAATTCCACCACCCAATGCCGCCGATGTAGCGCAGCGCACCGAACGAAAACCTATGTCGGGTGCAGATAGAAAAGCATTTATAAAAACATTTTTGCCCGGTATTATTTTGCTGGTAGGCGTGTACATTTTTGTAACTGTTTTGCGGGAGGTTCGCGATAGTTTTATGGCCGATATGTGGCGTGCTTCCGGTGAAGAATTTTCAGCGGGCGTATTTGCGCAAACAGAAACTTTAATAAGCGTTGCTATATTGGTGATGGTAGCCAGCATGGTGGCATTAAAAAACAATCTAAAGGCATTTTTAATAGCTCAATGGATGATGCTTGCCGGCTTTGTATTATCTGGAATTGTAACAGCTCTTTATTTACAACAAGAACTTAGCACATTTAATTGGATGACGCTTGTTGGGCTTGGTTTGTATATGACATACATTCCATACAACAGCATCTTATTTGATAGGTTGCTGGCGGCTTTTAAGTACGCGGGCAATGTAGGTTTTTTAATTTATGTAGCCGATGCGTTTGGGTATTTGGCAAGTGTAAGCGTGGTGCTTACAAAAACAGTTTTTAAGTTAGAGCTAAACTGGCTGACTTTTTATACAACGCTGGTGTTAATTACTTCTGTAGCCGGTGTTTTGTTTACCCTTTTTTCAATGTTTTATTTTAAACGGAAGCATAAAAACTCCTTCTCGCAATAGAAAACTTTTTATGCTTTTAATTACCCATGTTTACTCTGTTTTTAATTTAATTTGAGTAATGTTAATGTAAATTAAAAACCTTTATAAAAGGGGTGTAAACGCTTTTTTGAAAAGGCGTAAAAGTGGCTCTCGTAAACTGATACTTCTAGTAAGAAATTAATATTTATAATACCTGGAATTTGCAGGAAATGGTTTATTCTTTTCGCGTGGCAAGCGTAAATCCAACCGATGTGCCAACCTCTTCGGTGCTGCGTACATGTATGGCGTGGCCATGCGCTTCAATAATGTGTTTGCAAATGGCCAACCCAAGCCCGCTGCCACTTACATCGCGACTGCGCCCTTTCGGCGTGCGGTAAAAACGTTCAAAAATGCGTGACAGGTTTTCCTCCGAAATACCCAACCCATCATCGCTTATTTCAATTAATATATTGCTACCATCGGTGTTGTACATGCTGGCGGTAATAATGCCATTGGCCTTTCCGTATTTTATTGAGTTATCTATAAGGTTGGTAATTACCTGTCGTATTTTTTCTTTATCTGCCCACACGGTTAACGGTTGTTCGCATCCTTTTTTAATGGTAAACGATATGTTTTGCGGTGCCGCTTTTAAGGATAAACTTTCAAACGATTCCCGCGCCAGTTCTTGTATTACAAAATTTTCTTTGGTTAGCTTTAGTTCGCCCCTTTCCAGTCTCGAAATTTCATCAAGATCTTGTATTAAATGCACCAGCCGCTCTACATTGTTTGATGCTTTTTGTAAAAAACGTTCGTTTGTTTGCGGGTCTTGCATTGCCCCCTGTAGTAGTGTTTCTATATAGCCTTGGATGGCAAAAACAGGCGTTTTAAATTCGTGTGAAAGGTTTTGCAAAAACTCCTTTCGAAAGGTTTCGTTATTCTTTAGCGCTTCAATTTCTTTTCGTTGCTGTTCGCCCCAGGCTTCTACGTCAAGCCGCACTTCATCAATACTTTTTTGCGGTAAAATGTACTTGTAATACATCTCCTGCTTTTTACTTGCTTTTGTCTGGTAAATAAATTTGTAAATCAGTTTTATCTTTCTATAAATAAATTGCCGGATTATAAAAAACACAAGCCCGTAACTGCCGGTCAGTATTAGTATAAAAGAAACGACAGCTTCTATCCAACTATTATTTAATAAAAAAATACCTATGCTAATTGGCACCGAAAGAACGAACGCGGTGAAGGCTGCCAGCGTTTTTGGAGTAATACTTTTTGTGTTTAACATGCCAGTTCAAACTTATAACCAACGCCTTTAACAGTTGTAATGCAATCTACGCCCAATTTTTGACGCACTTTTCTAACGTGCACGTCAATGGTGCGGTCGCCTACAATAACATCGTTGCCCCAAACCTGGCTTAAAATTTCGTTTCGTAAAAACACGCGTCCGGGCTTTGAAGCCAAAAGATAAAGTAGTTCAAACTCTTTTTTAGCTAACAAAAAATCATGTCCTTTATATTGAACAATAAATCTTTCGGTGTTAATAGTTAGTCCGTTTACTTCAATTATTTTAATTTCTTCTTTTTTTACACGCCGTAGCAGCGAACTTACTTTACTTATAAAAATCTTTGGACTTACGGGTTTACTTATATAGTCATCTGCGCCGGTGGTTAAGCCTTTTATCTGCGTTGCTTCATCGCTTAATGCGGTTAAAAACATAATCAGCGTATCTTTAAACTGCGGCTGTGCACGCAAAATTTCGCATACTTCCACACCGTTTTTTCCCGGCATCATAATATCCAGCACAATCAGGTCGGGCTGTGTTTTTTTTGCTTGTTCTATGGCTTCATTTCCATTTGCCGCGGTATGCACTTGGTAACCTTCTTTAACCAGGTTGTATTTTAAGATCTCCAGAATATCCGGTTCATCGTCGGCAATAAGTACTTGTTTTAACCCGTTTTCCATTTTAGAAAGAATACTTTGGGCAAACGTACACGAAAATGTTTTGGGCAGAACTAATTGGCGCTTTGTTTACCTGTTACTTAATAAAGAAATAATACAACGGTGGCGCATAATTGGCCCGCTGCAACGAAAAGACCGTATAAACTGTCTTGCAGAAGCCTGTTATTTACAAAAGCTTTAAAGAAGCGGGTACTAAATTTGCACTATGGGGCGCATGAACTTTACCTTACGAATTCATTCTTTTATACTGGCCAGCCTGTTTTGTTTACAAGGCACTGCACAAAAAGACGCCGAAAAGGGGTGCAAGCCGCCTATTAACCGGCAGTTGCGCCACGATTATATAGATAGAGAGCAAAAAAACATTTTAAAAGCCGACGGACGTGCAGATGATTTTTTTCGTGCCTCAGAAGATGAAGACATTAATTTTTTTGTTACCCAGGCCGTTATTAAAAAGGTGGATGCGCTGCAATGCAAAATTGAAATGGATACCGCCACAACTGCTAATTCGAAAGTGGGCTACCTGGTAGGCGCAAACAATTTGCTGAAGAATTTTATAAAAGCTTACAAAAGCCGAAAGATCAGCGCAAGTAATTTTCCAACCCTTTTGGATACGTATGAAGCAGCCATGAACCTGGATAAAACCGGCGCTTCTATTGAACGGCTTATTGAGCGAAGCACATACGACGTAGGTAATTTAGTGCTGGGCAGCGGAGCCTTTAACAGCAATAAAGATTATAAATCAGCACACCTTTCACTGCTTCGAAAATACACACACCTTCACCCCGAAAGAATTTTTGAAACACTGAACAACAACCCCGATCTGCCCTTTAGAGATAGTTTAATTTTAATTGCTGCTTATAAATATCCTACCAGGCTTTACGACTATTCGGCGGCAAATAACAAATTGGGTTACGCCATTCGCAAAATAAACGATCCGATGGTTGAAGCAGTGTCTAAAATGGCAACCGGCGGCGGCAGCGGACAACTTTACTTTCCGTTTTTAGATAATATATTAAGTGGCAAACAAACCCTTGCTGAAATAGATGCAGTAAAAGATAACGACCTTAAATATTATAAGTTGCTTGTAAAAACCCGGCTTGATTACTTAGATCGGAAGCTAAAGAACGAAACACTTTATGGGTGGGATGCGCTTGACCAACGACTTACTAAAAAAGCAAATGATTATTTTGTAAAAGAAATTAATGCCTTGCACGAGCAGCCCGATGCCATTCGGTTTCGAATTTTACAGCAGTTAAATGCGCCCGAGCTTTATTATGTTGCCGTTCTATCCGAAAGCGAAATTTACACATCCAGCTATGTAAACGGAGTGTACCCTGCGTTAATGCAGCGCACCGGCAACCGCGGCGATTCGTTGCTCATGAGCGTTAATTTCGACCGGTATAAAAAGTTTATAAAAATAGCGGCGGGCTTTAACACGTTAAGTAATTTTTTAAGTTCTTTCCCCGATAAAGACCAGGCAAACCGCTTGATGATGGCTTTTGTAAACGGGCTGGAAAAATCCAACGGTTTGGAAGACGGTGTAGATGTAGCCGACTCGTACGCCAGCATTGCCGAAACCATCAAACCAATTGCCGGCGATATGCTGCGTAATGTAAAAGCTAATTACGACCGAAACTTGGCCGATAACAACCAGCGCGGCATTGTTATTTATAATCTTTTATATAAACTTTTTCTTTCTGCCGATTCTACCAACAACATTAATCTTTCTAAAGAGTTTGGCATTCCGCCGGTATATAATGTAAGCTACGAATCGTTGGCAACAGATAGCGGCGGCAAAGTGGCCATGCAGGTGTTTTTTTATGGCGACGAAGACGGCCGGCGTAACTACCAGTTGTATATACCGCAGTTTTCAAATGGCAGTTGGAAAAAAATAGAAGACACGAAAAACTGGGTCACGTTTGCCTCCACAAAAGGTAAGCCTATTGTAATTTATGCCAACAAACCACTAAACGAGGAAAATGGCGACCTGGAAAAAGCACAGGAAGCACTAAATAAGCACCTGGCTGATAAAGGCATTCAACCAACTGTAGTGGTTCATAGGGGTCACAGCTATTATGCGCCCTACACCATTGCGCAAATTCAACCAGCAGCAAAAGTGGTTTTCCTGGGTTCCTGCGGCGGCTATCATTTAATACACGATGTGTTGCAGCATGCACCTGATGCGCACATTATTTCATCTAAACAAATTGGTAAGCAGGTAATTAACCAACCTTTTATGGACCTGCTGAACGAAAAACTGCGTAAGGGAAATAACATAGACTGGGTGCCTTTTTGGAAAGAATTTAAAGATAAGGCCGGTCGCATAGAAGGTTTTGACGATTACATTGCACCATACAAAAACCTGGGTGCTATTTTTATAAAAGCCTACAACAGCCAAATGGGCGTTGAACAGGAACAAATTTAAGTGTGCCTTTACACAACTACATTTGCCTTTTAAATAATTGTGAGGATTGGCAACATCAGGCGAAAAGAAATCATTTGACTTTAAAGTACTAAAAAGGGTTTTAGGCTTTGCCAGACCTTATAAAAAGAAGTTTTATTTTTCTGTTTTTTTGGCTATTGTTTTGGCCCTTTTTACACCGGTTAGGCCGTATTTAATTAAGCTAACAGTTGATGACTATATTGCCAATCATTTTGTGCAGGCTGTTATTACGGTTACCATTATTCAAATTCTTTTTTTATTTTTAGAAACCGGCCTCCGGTTTTATTTTTCCTACCTTACCTCGTGGCTTGGCCAATCGGTTGTAAAAGACATGCGCATAAAAGTGTATGGCAAAGTGCTAAACTTAAACCTTAGGCAGTTTGATAAAACGCCCATTGGCACCTTAACCACCCGAACGGTAGATGATATTGAACGCGTAAACGATATTTTTGCCGATGGCCTAATTCCCATAATTGCCGATTTGCTTTCTATTGTTTGCGTAGTTAGCTATATGTTTTGGGCCGATTGGCAGCTGACGCTTATCTGTTTAATTCCGTTTCCTATACTTATCATTGCTACGTATTTTTTTAAAGAAAGTGTCAACAAATCGTTTCACCGGGTGCGCAATGCCGTATCGGATTTAAATGCTTTTGTTCAGGAGCACTTAACCGGTATGTCTATTGTGCAAACCTTTGCGGCCGAAGACCGCGAGTTTGCCAAATTTAAAAGCATCAATAAAGAGCATAAAGAAGCCAACATAAAAGCCATCTTTGCTTATTCGCTTTTTTTTCCATTGGTAGAAATTGTTTTGGCTTCATCCATTGGTTTAATTGTTTGGTTTGGCAGTAAAGAGGGCGCCAACGCAGGCACCATCACCTCATTTATTCTTTGTTTAAACCTTTTGTTTCGTCCGCTGCGTATAATTGCCGATAAATTTAACGTGTTGCAAATGGGCCTTATTGCCGGCGACCGGGTTTTTAAGGTGTTAGACAATGATGATTATATAAAAGAACAAGGCGCACATGCACCCAAAACAATCACCGGAAAAATAGATTTTGAAAATGTAACCTTTGGCTACACGCCAGATACAGCGGTTTTAAAAAACGTAACTTTTCATGTAGCGCCGGGGCAAACGGTAGCTATTGTAGGCCACACCGGAAGCGGTAAAACCACCATTATTAGTTTGCTTAACCGCTTGTATCAAATACAAAAAGGCGCTATTAAAATAGATGACGTGCCTATTGAAGAATGGAATCTCGATTCTTTACGCAGCAATATTGGCGTGGTGCTACAGGATGTGTTTCTTTTTTCAGGATCGGTGTTAGACAACATTACGCTTCGCAACCCCGCCATTAGCCGAGCCAAAGTAGAGGAAGCGGCAAAGCTTATTGATATGCATGAATTTATTATGCGCCTGCCAAACGGGTACGATTATAATGTTATGGAAAGGGGCGCCACATTATCGCTGGGGCAGCGGCAATTGCTTTCGTTTATTCGTGCCCTTTTGTACAATCCATCTATTTTAATATTAGACGAAGCCACGTCATCAATTGATACCGAAAGCGAACTCCTAATTGAAGGCGCTATTCAAAAATTAATTGCCGGCCGAACTTCTATTGTAATTGCTCACCGCTTGTCAACCATTCAGCGTGCCGATCAGATAATTGTGCTGGATAAAGGCGAAGTAAAAGAAACTGGCACTCATGCAGAACTCTTGAAAAAGGGTGGTTTTTATGCTAAATTGCATCAAACTCAGTTTCAAAAAGAAGAAGTAAAAGAAAGCGTGTTATGAGCAACGGTTCAAATCAAAAAAGTAAATTAACCAAAAAGGAAATTCGATTTTATGCTTCCACAGAAGAGCAGGATTTGGCGCGCCTTAAAGAAGCAATGAACCGCTTATGCTGCTTATAGCGGGATTGATTTTGAAGGCTTCGAAACCATTCAATTTGCACCTGGCTGTATAAACTTCCCATTATATAACAACATCCGGCTTGATATTATAACCACCTTAAAGGGCGTAACCGTTGCGTTTGATGAGTGTCTGCATATGTCAAAAACATTAAGCATTTACAATGTAAAAGTTCAAGTTCTTCATTTAAACCATATGATAGCCAATAAAAAAGCTGTAAACCGGCTAAAAGATCAGGTTGATGTTTTAGAACTGGAAAAAATTTTAAAGCTGATCGAAATGGAAAAGAGCTAAAAAGTTAAACGTTAAAAAGGCTCCACTACAAATCTTCCTTTTACCAACTTCTATTTGCCGTCACATCCTTATCTTTGCCGCAAATTTGGGGTAAAATATGGTTCGTAAACATATCAAATGCTTGTTGGTAGCGGTTTTCAGCGTTTTGGCGCTTACTTTTTCCACCGCTTTGGTAGCACAGCATCCGGGTACTGATGCCGGTTTAAAAAACCAGTCGGAAGAAACCAGCGCCAAAATGGGCAATAAGGATAGCGAAAAGCTCAAAGGGGGCAATAAAATAGATGCGGCTGAGGTAATTATGGAGCACATCATGGATAACCATGAGTACCATTTTGCCGATGTTAGCGGCCATGCTATTAGCATTCCACTGCCCATCATTTTATACTCAAATGAAAGAGGTTTTGATGCGTTTATGTCTTCTAATTTCGAACACGGAACTAAAGCCTACAAGGGCTATTTTATGGATGATAACCATATAAACGCGTTAAAAAGTGATGGAACAGTTGATGAAAGCGTAAGCCTAATTGATTTATCGCTTACGCGGAACGCGGTTCAAATGTTTATCGCTTCTATTTTGTTGATTGTAGTTATGATTAATGTGGCCAAACGGTACGCGGCAGGCGGCAGCACCAAAGCGCCGACGGGTTTTCAAAATGCCATTGAGCCTGTTATTACCTTTATCCGCGATGAAGTTGGCAAGCCAAACCTGGGGCGAAAGTATCAGAAATACATGCCTTACCTGCTCACTATTTTCTTCTTTATTTTAATTAACAACCTGGTTGGTTTAATTCCTGGGTCAGCAAACGTTACAGGCAATATTTCGTTTACGCTGGTGCTCTCGTTTATTTCCATGCTCGTTATCTTATTTAGCACCAACAGTCATTTTTGGGGACATATTTTCTGGCCTCCGGGAGTGCCTTTGTTTGTAAAAGTTATTCTTATCCCGGTTGAGTTTGCCGGTATATTTATTAAGCCCATAGCCTTAATGATACGTTTGTTTGCCAATATGGTAGCAGGGCACATTGTAATTATTTGCTTTATATCACTCATATTTATTTTTGGGGCAATGAATACCGGGGCAGGGCTTGGTTTTTCGCCGGTATCGCTTGCATTTACCGTATTTATTTATTTTATCGAATTGCTGGTGGTATTTATCCAGGCATTCATATTTACAAACCTTACAGCCGTGTTTATTGGTCAGGCGTTTGAAACCGGTCATGCAGAGGAGCATGCGCCGGCACACGATCCGCACCCCACGCACGATAACAGGGAAAAAGAATTTGCATTATAAATCTTTCTATCATAAACAAAAACAAGTATTATGTCTTTAATGAGCATTTTGTTACAAGCCGGAACCGAGGCAGGTCAAGCTGTAGTTGACGTTTCAATGTCACACTTAGGCGGTGCTATTGGCGCTGGTTTAGCAGCTATTGGTGCTGGTATTGGAATCGGTCAAATTGGTCGCGGAGCGGTAGAATCAATTGCCCGCCAGCCAGAAGCAGCTAACGACATTCGTGCAAACATGATCCTGACTGCAGCGTTTGTAGAGGGTGTAGCCCTTTTTGCTGTAATTGCAGGTATCCTTGCTGTGTTGAAATAAGCTTCAGCCGTCCTTTGAGCATCTTTTCTTGAATGGAGAAGGAAGGAGCTAAAGTACTTCAATCAGCAAATGCACAAAAATTTTACTGCATCTAAAGCACAGGGCGGCGGATGCAGTAATTACTTTAAAAAAAGAAAGAAAACCCTTTAAAAAGGGTACCCTTTTTAAAGGGTTTTGAATTATAAATTTTGAATTAACAAATATGGAACTGTTATTACCCGGAGCAGGACTCATTGTATGGACGCTGATTGCCTTTATAATAGTGTTAATTATTTTGCGCAAATATGCCTGGAAACCCATTCTTTCGGCCTTAAACGACAGGGAAAAAACTATTGCCGACTCCTTAGAAACCGCACAACGCGTAAAAGCGGAAATGGCCCAATTAAAAAACGAAAATGAGGATATGCTGGCTAAAGCCCGCGAAGAACGTGGCTTGATGCTAAAGGAAGCCCGCGATACAAAAGACCGCATTGTTAGCGAAGCAAAAGAGCAAGCTAAAGTGGAAGCAAACAAAATAATTGTAGAAGCACAGCAAGCCATCAACACTCAAAAAATGGCAGCCATTACTGATGTTAAAAACCAGGTTGGAAAGTTAGTGATAGAAGTAACTGAAAAAATATTGCGCAAGGAGTTAAACAGCCAAGAAGCACAGGAGGCGCACATTAAAGATTTGGTTAACGAAGTAAAGATGAACTAAAGATTAGCTTCAAAAGTCATTCGCTAATTAGCAAATTTACAAAATGCAAAATCCACGATTAGGAACACGATACGCAAAATCTTTAATCGATCTTTCGGTAGAAAGGGGCGAACTGGAAACGGTTTACCACGATATGCTCTACTTACAGGCGCTTACGAAAGAAAGTCGCGAGTTTTTAAACCTGCTGCGCAGCCCCGTAATCAATAGAGATGTAAAAACGAAAATTGTAAACACTGTTACCGGAAACAAAATAAGTGAGCTTGCCAAAGCTTTTACTACACTGCTTATTAACAAAGGCCGCGAAAGCAATCTGCCCGAAGTAGCCACGGCGTTTATAAATCAATACAAAAAAATAAAGAACATTCATTCTGTTACTTTAACCACTGCTTCGCCGGTTAGCGATGCGGTAAAGGCACAAATTATAGAACAAGTAAAGCGCACCAGCGATATGCAGAATATTGAACTGGAAGCCGTGGTAGATGAAAGCATTATTGGTGGCTTTATTTTACAGGCCGGCGATAAACTGGTAGATGCCAGCATTTCGTACGATTTAAAAGAAGTGGCTAAACAATTTGAAAACAACGACTTTGTTTATAAAGTGAGGTAATGAGTAGGGAGTGATGAGGAACGGACAGGGAGAGATGAGTTGACTTAATAGATAGTAGATTTCAGACATTAATT
>JBBSRB010000068.1:0-15799 GCA_038243445.1 Chitinophagales bacterium
AAAAGCCATCACCTCCATAAATAGCTTTCCAATCGCCATTGCCTACTCCACCTGGTTTTGCAGAGGGCGCAACCCAACTGCCATTATCCTGCAAACCGCCATAAATATTATAAGGTGAGGCATTATCAAGCGCTGCATGATAAAACTGCCCAACAGGGAGATTTTGTAAAAAGATCCACGTAGAGCCGCGGTCGTTGCTCATATATACGCCACCATCAGTACCGAGGTACATTTGCGCTGTGTTGGATGGATTTATCCAAAGGGCATGATGATCGGCATGCACCCAGCCACCATCACCACTGGCATCGGCAAACGAATAGCCACCATCGTTTGAGTAAGAAAAGCTATAAGCCGGCCGATAGACCCTTTTAGGATCTTTAGGATCGACCACTAAAGTGCTAAAATAAAATGGGCGGGAAACTACGTTCATAGTGGCACTCTGCTGCTTCCAGCTTTCGCCGCCGTCGGCAGAAATATAGAGCCCAGTTTCTGCCGATTCTACAATGGCTAATATATTTGAAGGGGCACTCGGTGCCAAAGCCAGTGCTACTCTTCCAAACGGTTTTTTAGGCAATCCTTTCGACAATTCTTTCCAGGTTTTACCACCATCCAGGCTTTTATAGATGCTACTGCCAGCACCACCAGAATTAAAAGAATAAGGCGTACGGCGAAATTCCCAGGTTGTTGCGTAAACGATTTGCGGATTTAGTGGATCTACCGAAACATCGGCGCAGCCTGCCTGTTCACTGATATACAAAATTTTTTCCCAGATTTTACCTCCGTCAGAAGTTTTGTATAAACCTCTGTGCGGACTATCGCTCCAAAGCGGACCAGGAGCTGCCACGTAAACAACATTGCTGTTTATCGGATCAACTACAATTTTGGATATATGCTCCGTGCTGTCTAAGCCAATCTTCGCCCAGTTATCGCCGCCATCTGTGGTTTTATACAAGCCATCGCCAATAGAAACTGAGTTGCGCATATTGCTTTCGCCAGTTCCCACAAACACCGTTTTGGGTGAACCCTGGTCAACGGCAAGAGCACCAATACTTTGGCAGTAGCGATCAAAAATGGGTTTAAAGGAAGCGCCTGCATTGGTTGTTTTCCAAACGCCACCACCTGCAGTGCCCACATAAAGCGTTTTTGTTTCATTGTTCACGCCGTCTATCGCAGTAATGCGGCCACTCATGGTACCCGGACCTAACCACCGGGCTTCCATCATTCCGAACGTAGCAGAAGAGACTTTTGTTTGTGACTGACCGACTAACCCAATAGATAAAACAAGTGAGATAAGAAAGAATCGTTGCATAAGGAGTTATTTTGGTACAATTGTTTTGACTGAATAAAAGAGACTAACTAATTGATGGAATTATTGAAAGCGAGCGTTACAAACCGAATACTGGCGTAACGAATATGGCGAATAGATTTGATAAGGTACAAGAGTGCGACGCAACTAAAGCTCACAGTAGTAATAGAGCTGAAAAATCCAAAAATAAATTTTACGAATTTAACTAAAAAAGCCCGGACAAATGTGCCGGGCTTTTTTAAAAAATAAAAATTAATTAGAAGGCTTAAAAATAGCTTCGTCAACGGGTTTGTTTATTTCCACTTTGCTTATTGTTAAATCGGCATTCATGCCAGGACCCACCGGAATACTAACCGACATAGGAACCAAAATACCTTCGGGCAGTTTTTTATAATTGCTCATACTGGTTGTTATTTCGGTCTCCTGACCGTTGGCTTTTTGCTTAGTCACTGTGCGTATGGCTAAAAAAGAAACGGGATCCAAATACATTGTTTCTACTTTTCCACTTTTATGTGTGATTTTCAGCTTATGTGCTTCGGTACCTTCAACATCTTCTTTCCCTAAATATTCAACACTGTGGCCTTTAGTTTTATAATCAATTAAAGCACCTTGTGTATCGTACTGATCGGCACTTTCTTTCACTGTTTCTTCTGTTGCCGGCTCAGGCGTTTGCTGTCCGTTAAACGGCATGTAATTCCAGCCACCGTTTGGCGTCATAATCTGATAACCTGTCATGCCCATTACAGAAATATTCTGGCGCATTCCTTTACCATTTAATACTGTCATTGTTACTGCTACATCAGCACCTTGCACGGTTAAAGTCCCTTCTGAGGTAACCGAATTTACTTTTTTCCAATTATCGGCGCCGCCGATGGCAGTAATGTATTTAGTTACAATTTCATCGGCTGTTTGTGCATAGCTTGAAAAGGCGAAAACCATTAAAGCGGCTGCGACAATGGCCTTTTTGAATACTTTCATTTTTACGTTTTTATTTATAAAGATTATGTTTAGGCAGAAGGAAAGAAAACCAAAATAGTTGCAGCAAAATAAAGATTTTTTTACAATTGAAGTCTACGTTTTTTTATGAAGTGATCTGAAACAGCATTTCAAATGATTGTAAGTGATAAAATGTGAAACGTACATTCGGTAAAAATTTGAAGAAAATGATAGTGCAGGGTAATCTTGTAGATATAGGAAAGAGGTTAATCTATCTGGCCCGTATTACGATAGAAGAAGGAAAGATTTTATCTATTGAGCCATTGAGTTCTTTGACCACCGATCCTGTTGATGAAGATGTTTTGCAAAGCCTCACGATTAAGCAGGATTCAACAAATAATACAGCAACTCCTAAAAATGTTCTGCCACCTTCGTGGGAAATCGGAAGAGAAGCTTTTATTCTTCCTGGGTTTATAGATGCGCATGTGCATATAGAAAGTTCTATGTTAATTCCTGCTCAATTTGCCCGTTTGGCAGTAGTGCATGGCACGGTGGCAACGGTTAACGATCCGCATGAAATAGCAAACGTATGCGGCGTTGCCGGAGTGGAGTTTATGATTAGAGATGGAAACACTGTTCCGTTTAAGTTTTATTTTGGTGCACCAAGTTGTGTGCCTGCAACTCATTTTGAAACTGCCGGAGCCTATTTAAATAGTGAAGTTGTAGAAGCGTTATTACAACGCGATGAAATTAAGTATTTGACCGAAATGATGAATTTTCCTGGCGTGTTGAATGGCGATGAAGAAGTGGCAAAAAAAATTGAAGCAGCAAAAAAACAAAACAAACCGGTAGATGGACATGCACCTGGATTGCGCGGAAAAGACGCGAAAAAGTATATAGATGCGGGCATATCTACCGACCACGAATGTTTTACAGCCGAAGAAGCAAAAGAAAAACTGGAATACGGAATGAAGATTATTATTCGGGAAGGCAGCGCTGCTAAAAATTTTGAGGCTTTAATCCAATTGCTCCATGAGTATCCTGACCATATCATGTTTTGTTCCGATGACAAACATCCGGATAGTTTGGTTGAAGGACATATGAACGATTTATGCAAAAGAGCCGTGGCACACGGTATTGATGTTTTTAAAGTACTTCAAGCGGCGTGTGTGAACCCGGTGGAACATTATAAACTGGATGTAGGTTTATTAAAAGTAGGTGATGCAGCAGATTTTATTGTTGTAAAAGATTTAGAAAACTTTGAAGTGTTGCAAACCTATATCGATGGTGCGTTGGTTGCCGAAAACGGAAAAAGTTTAATTTGTTTAGCTAATAAAGGGGACGACTCTAAAGAACCAATTAATAATTTTAATTGCGCAAAAAAAACAATTGAAGATTTTGCTTTATGGGCCGGCAAAAAACAAACGCCACTTACCATAATAGAAGCGCTGGACGGACAACTAATAACGAACAAATTAGAAGTCGTATCAAAAATTGTAAACGGTAAAATAGTGTCTGATTTAGAAAATGACATATTGAAAATTGTAGTTGTGAACCGATATCAAAATGCACCCGTGGCAAAGGCATTTATTAAAAACTTTGGATTAAAAAGAGGCGCCATTGCTTCTTCTGTTGCGCACGACAGCCATAACATTGTAGCCGTGGGTGTAGATGATGAGAGTTTATGCAAAGCAGTAAATTTAATTATTGAGCAAAGGGGCGGAATAAGCCTTACTGCAGGCACTAAAACGGTGCGAAATCAACATGGTATTTCTATTGAAGAGACGAGCGACGATTTGATATTGCCGCTTCCGGTTGCGGGCTTAATGAGTAATGAAGATGGCTATCTTGTTGCCGAAGAATACAAAAGGTTGGATGTCGCCGCAAAAGCCCTCGGCTCCACCCTTTCAGCCCCTTTTATGACGCTTTCATTTATGGCTTTGCTGGTAATACCGCATTTAAAATTAAGCGATAAAGGTTTGTTTGATGGAGATGCTTTTGCCTTTATACATTCTTAACAATGAAACAACAAAATCAGTAAGAGAACATCATAAAAATTAAATTCTGCCATGAACATTACCGTAAGAAGAGCAAAGGAAGAAGACTGTGTTCGCATTTTAGATCTGGTAAAAGAATTAGCGCTCTTTGAAAAAGCACCCGAAGAAGTGACCGTTTCGCTGGAGCATTTTACCGAAAGCGGTTTTGGTGCAAACCCGGTGTGGTGGGCATTTGTAGCTGAAACAAATGGCATAATAAAAGGCTTTGCACTTTACTATGTTCGATTTAGCACCTGGAAAGGGCAGCGCCTGTACCTGGAAGACTTATATGTTTGTAACGACATGCGCGGAAAAGGCCTTGGTAATTTGCTGTTTGAAGAATTAATAAAAGAAGTACAACTCCGCGGCCTGAACGGAATGGTTTGGCAGGTGCTTGAATGGAACGAAGCCGCCATCAATTTTTACAAAAAATACAATGCGCATTTTGATGGCGAGTGGATAAACTGCACACTAACAAATTAATACGGCAGCTATAAAAACCTTTCAAAAAGGGGTATCAGAACAAAGTTTTAGGTAACAGCTTTAGTTTTTATTCTTACTTTATAACGATCCTTTTTTAAAGGTTTTATTTCTTTAATTATGAAGCATTTCATCCCCCAAAAATTACACTGTTCTAAAGTAATAAACCAAAAGAATGGTCCAAACAATTGCATGAATAACAAAACCAATCCAGCACCACTTTTTTCTGTCAGTTTGAGGTGCAGCCATTATTGTGTGCACCAGTAAAACACCAATAACACCCAGCACTAATCCCAACGCTAATCCAGTACTATTTAAACGCTTTTCTTCCATTGCCAGTTTCTTTACTTTTTTGTTAATTTGATCTTTACCTGCTCTTTAAAACAAAGTTTTTTTTGGCGCATTCATAAACTAAGATTGCAAAAAAGTTTTACAGTAGTGTACGAATTTAGCCTTGGAACACGACATACATCACCCCTTTTGTAAACGTTTTTTAACTCGTTGGCTGTAAAAAAAACTAGCCAGATGGTTCTCATCTGGCTAGTACTAAAACGTTCATTATTTATATCAGAGCAAACAGCAAACCAAGCGCAAGCGAAACCGCAAAACCAATCCACGCCCATTTTGTACGGGCTGCTTTTTCATCATCAGAAATTACATAGGCAATCAGTACACCAATTAAACTTAACAAAAAGCCAAGCGCAAAGCCGCCAATGTTAAAGCCGCTGCTGCCATCGGCCATTTTGTTGGCTATTTTGTTCAACTGCTTACCATTAAGAGTTCCATCGGTATTTATTGCCTGGCGCAACTCTCTTTGTGCAATTTTAAAACTAATCTTATCGGCAACATTCATCTTTTTACCGGAAACCAGTTCAAAATCCGAAACTCTAACCTGCGAGAGATCTTGTAAAGAAATCTGGTCGCCGTTTTTATTAAGCGTAACAAAAACATCGGAGGCCTTTTTAGGAGGTTCTGTTAGGCTAAAATTCGCAAAAGAGCTTGTAATAAATACAAGCAGGCCAAAAAGCATTAAAGTTTTTTTCATAATAAAAATTTGTTTGTACCTGAAATATACTAGAATTTAGATTATAACAAAATTTTTACTTTTTAACTGTTTTACGTACAATAGCCCTAAATTCAAAAAATTACCCAATCGATTCTGCCGCTACTTCTTTGTTTATTTTTAATATTAATCCTTGCAGCACTTTACCCGGGCCAACCTCTGTAAATTTACCCGCTCCGTCTTTTATCATTGCTTGTACGCACTGTGTCCATTTTACTGCGCCGGTTAATTGGTCGGTTAAGTTTTGTTTAATTTCTTCTTTATTTATAATGCCTTTTGCAGCTACGTTTTGATACACCGGGCACGACGGGTTATTGAAATGAGTAGACTGAATTGCTTTTTGGAGTTCTTCTTTTGCAGGTTCCATTAGGGGTGAGTGAAATGCACCACCAACGGGCAAAACCAGGGCTCTTTTTGCGCCGGCTTCTTTAAGCGCCGTGCACGCCAACTCTACGCCTGTTACACTGCCCGAAATAACCAGTTGTCCGGGACAATTATAATTGGCGGGTACCACAATTTCGCCGCTTGCTGTTTGAACCTGTGTACAGATATCTTCCACTTTCTGATCGTCTAAACCAAGCACAGCGGCCATTGTAGAAGGCTCCAGTTCGCAGGCCTTTTGCATACCTTTTGCACGCAAGCTTACCAGCGTTAAACCATCTTCAAACCGCAACGTTCCATTGGCTACAAGTGCCGAAAACTCGCCGAGCGAATGCCCCGCCACCATGTCGGGTTTTGCACCTTCAATGCTTTTAAAGGCAATTACCGAGTGCAAAAAAATAGCGGGTTGTGTAATATTAGTTTGCTTTAATTCCTCATCATTTCCGGTAAACATAATGTCCGAAATACGAAAGCCCAATATCTCGTTTGCTTGTTCAAATAACTTTTTGGCAAATGCATTGCCCTCGTAATAGGGCTTGCCCATGCCGGAAAACTGAGCGCCTTGTCCCGGAAATACAAACGCATGCTTCATTTACTAAAATTTGTAGCGAAAGTACGTGAATTGATGATGACCTTTTTAACTTAACCGGGCAGATATCAGTTTCAAAAACTCATTTCGGGTAACATGATTATTTAACAGCTCGCCATCGAACGCAGATGTTGTGGTAAACGAATTTTGTTTTTGCACGCCACGCATCATCATACATAAATGTCTTGCTTCTATTACCACCGCCACACCAAGCGGATTTAAACTTTCTTTTACTGCATCCAGTATTTGCGTTGTCATGCGCTCCTGCACCTGCAACCGCTGCGAAAAAACATCTACCACTCTTGCCAACTTGCTTAAGCCCGTAATAAAACCGTTTGGTATGTACGCTATATGCGCCTTACCATAAAATGGCACTAAATGATGTTCGCACATAGAATAAAGTTCTATGTCTTTTACAATTACCATTTCGCTAATGCTTTCTTCAAAGCGGGCGGAGTTTAAAATAGCCACGGCATCTTTGCCATAACCTTGCGTCATAAATTGCATGGCTTTTGCCATTCGTTCCGGAGTCTTCACCAAACCTTCGCGTTGTGGATCTTCGCCGAGCAATTCAATAATGGTGCTGTAATTTCTGGCAAGACTGTCTGTTGTTTCTATATCGTATTCTTCTGATTTATGATAAGCCATTTGATTGTATATTTTAGATTATTAATATTTGAACTTTATTTTTGTAACCGGCTGAGGAATACTATTTAACTTTTGTTGCGTCGCACACTTGTACCACAACAATTCTATTCTCCTTTTTTGGTCGTTTAAATTTATTTATTCGTCTTTTATTTATTCGGTTCAGACACTGTTTATTTACGCTCTTCATCTACTTGTAAAACCCTGCAAAAAGGGTATGCTACCGTACAGGATACTCCACAAAATTTCTAGGCGTTTCGTACAGCCTTATAAACAATTCTAAATTTTGGGCAATTTGTGGCCGAAGCAGGTTATAAATTACAATGGCAATGTTTTCGGCCGTAGGGTTCAGGTTTTTAAATTCTTCTGTATCCAAATTCAGGTTTCTATGATCGAATTTTTCCAGCACCTGCTCTTTCACTACATCCGATAGTTTTTTCATGTCCATTACAAATCCCGTGCGCTTATCTACCTCGCCAATTACTTTTATTTCCAACTCGTAATTATGGCCGTGGTAATTAGGCAAACTGCATTTTCCAAATACATCGGCGTTCACCTCGTTTGTCCAATCGCTGTTGTATAGGCGATGTGCGGCGTTAAAATGTTCGCGACGAAAAACAGCAACTTTTTCATTCATAATACACGTTTTTATTCACCAAAATATTCCACGTAAATGCGTGGGGTTTCGTACAATTTAATACAATGTAACTGAACATCGGCAGAAAGCAACAGATGTAACTGTTTCCAAATGGCAATAGCTAAATTTTCGGTAGAGCAAAACTGGCCCCGTAAAAAATCTACATCCATATTAAGGTTTTTATGGTCCAGCTTTTCTAAAATTTCATCTTTAATTAAAAGGCTTAAACGTTTCACGTCCATTACAAAACCTGTTTCCGGGTTGGGTGTTCCTTTTACCGTTACGTATAATTCGTAATTATGTCCGTGCCAGTTATCGTTTGCGCATTTGCCAAATACCTCGTCGTTTTTTTCGCGGCTCCAGTTCGCATTATATAATTTATGAGCCGCGTTAAAATGTTCAACACGTGTCAGGTACACCATTCTCTCTATATTTAAGGCAAAGGTAATGGCAGATAAAAGGATTTTAGAATAGATTGCGCCCTTAGAATGGTTACCATTAAGCTGCTTTTCATATTGAAAAAGAGCAGGCCGGTCTTCGGGAATTAAATTCTGTTGCCTAAAGCATTTACGTATAAAAGCAGTTTACAGATTAATTTAGAAACATGTATTCGCTTAAGCCATCTGTGAAATCCAAAACTTAATCCTCCTCATCCGTGATTATTTTTACCTATGCAAATTATGCTTTGTGCCGCCACGCTTTTCGAAATTCATCCAACTATTGCTTTTATAAAGCAGCAACATCTGACAAATAAAATAGGTGTACAAATTACAGGCATTGGTTTAACTGCTGCTGCGTACAGCATAACAAAAGGCATCTTTACTCATCAACCAAAGTTAATTGTACAAGCCGGAATTGCCGGAAGCTTTAAGGCCGCACTTTTGCCTGCGCAAACAGTGGTTATTAAGAGTGAAGTATTGGGTGATTTGGGCGTTGTAGAAAAGGAGGGTTTTAAAAGTGTTTTTGATTTAGGTTTAGCCCAAAAAAACGAAGCTCCGTGGAAAGATGGAAAACTGGTTAACCCGCATACTGGGCTAATGAATGCAACAAACCTCCAACAAATAGCAGCCGTATCGGTTCAACAAATAACTACACTGCCGCAGCAAATAGCCTGGTACAAAGCTGCCTTTAGTGCACAAGTAGAAACAATGGAAGGAGCAGCCTTGCATTATGTGGCGCTGATGGAAAACATACCCTTTTTGCAGCTTCGAACCATTTCTAACTACGTTGGTGAACGAAATAAAAAGGAGTGGAAACTGCCGGAAGCAATAACTGAGTTAAACATTGAATTACAAAATTTACTGATAAACTCATTGCCATGAAACTTACATTAGGCTTTTCGCCATGCCCGAACGATACATTTATTTTTGATGCATTGGTAAATAAGAAAATAGACACTGAAGGTTTTGAGTTTGACGTGGTGCTGCACGATGTGCACACCCTGAATAATTTGGCTGTAAAAGGGCAATTAGATGTAAGTAAACTTAGTTTCCCTGCGCTATTTGCAAATGCCGGTAACTACGCCATACTTAGCTCAGGCGCGGCTTTGGGAAAGGGCGTCGGACCGCTATTAATTGCGAAAAATATGGCAAAAAGGGGTGCTGTAGAAGATTGCGTTATTGCCATTCCGGGCGAAAATACCACAGCCGCCTTTTTATTAAAATATGCTTTCCCTGCAGCAAAAAATATTAAGACGTACGTGTTTTCTTCTATTGAAGATGCGGTGCTCAGCGGCGAAGTTGACCTCGGCGTTATCATTCACGAAAACCGTTTTACGTACCAACAAAAAGGGCTGGTAAAAGTGCTTGACCTTGGTGAATACTGGGAACAAAAGACAGGTTTTGTCATTCCATTAGGTTGTATTGCCGTTAAAAGATCTATTGACACAGCAACGCAAAAGAAAGTGGATGAACTGATACGAAAAAGTTTGATCTATTCTTTTCACCATTATCCTCATATAACCGAATATATAAAACAGCATGCACAGGCAATGAATGAAGCAGTTATGCGCCAGCATATTGAATTATACGTAAATAACTTTTCTGTTAATTTAGGTAAGGAAGGTAGAAAAGCCATAATGACTTTTTACGATGCCTTTTCAGTCCAAAATTCTACTGCTGCAATAATGCCGCAAGGGCTCTTTTCCTTTCCTGAATAAAAGTTTTACATTTGAATGTATTTAGTATAGTTATTTACTAAACGTTACAAAATTGCTTTACGCTCACAATGAAAAAACTGCTTTACCTGCTCCTTTCCTATTTTTTTTTTACAAGCAATGCACTGGCTCAAAACAACGAAAAACCTATTGACAGGCTGAAAATTTTTGTGGATTGTGTGAATACTTATTGCGCTATAACTTATTTAAAAAGCGAGATTACAGTGGTTGATTTCTTGTTAGATAATAAAGCCGCAGACGTACACATAATAATTACGGAGCAAAACACAGGCGGCGGGGGCGAGCAGTACCAACTTTTATTTTTTGGACAAAACAGCTTCAAAAAAGATGCAGATACTATTCGTTTTAATACAGACCGAAATGCAACAGAGTTTGAAATAAGAGATCAACTAATGAAATACCTGATGCTTGGGTTGGCACCGTTTGTTGCAAAAACCACAGCAGCAAAAGATGTAAAAATGGATTTTAAACAAAGCATTTCGAATGCTGGAAATGATAAGAGCAACCCTTCGGGTACAACAAAAGATCCATGGAATTACTGGGTGTTTAAGGTGGGTGTTAATGGTAATATACGGGCTGACGCAGTATATAAGAGCACTAATTTTAACAGTTCTGTATCTGCAAACAGAACCACTGAAGAAATTAAAATTGGCTTTAACGGAAGAATAAGTAAAAATAATTCTGGCTTTGAGTATAAAGATTCTTCAGGAATTAAAAAAATTACAGTAAAAAATCACAACTACATATTTGATCATTTCTTAATCAAAAGTATAACCCAACATTGGTCTGCGGCCTATAGTACAGAACTGGAGCAAAGCACTTTTGAAAATACAAAACAAAGGCTGAATTTTAAAGCTGCTGCTGAATATAATATATTTCCGTATCAACAAGTAAATACTAAGTTTTTTGCTGTCCGTTATTATTTAGATGTTGCCCGCAATCAATATTTCGACACAACCTTATATGACAAAACAAAAGAAACATTGTTTGGATACGGTGCAGAAACAAAACTTTCAATTAATCAAAAATGGGGCAACACATCTTTAGGCGTTGAATATCATAACTACTTTAAAAAAGGAAATTTATTTAATTTGTCGGGCAATGCCGAAGTAGATGTGCGGATAACCGGTGGCTTATCATTTAAGGTTGATGCTTATGGAGAACTGGTACGGGATCAACTTTCGTTGCCGAAAAAAGGGGCAACGGGCGAGGAAGTTCTGACGCGAAGAAGACAGCTTGCATCGGGGTACAAGTATTTTTTAAGCTTTGGTTTAAATTACCGGTTTGGTTCTAACCTAAATAATTTTGTAAACCCAAGGTTTGATTAGTTACCTGCCACTGCATTATTAATGTAACAAAGGTTGTAAAATAGTAGTAAACAAAGTTTTTGCAAACGGATGGCGATACTGCTTACCTCTAAAGCTACGCACCCAAATAATTCCTTGAATGGCGTTGGTTAAAAAAACTTCGTCGGCTGCGGCAAGCAGTTCAACAGGTACGCTTGTTTCCATTACTTTATTACCCTTTTCGGATAGTTTTTCCAACACAAAACGCCGCATAACTCCCTGTACGCAACCTTCGCTCAACGCAGGTGTATAAACGGTTTCATCTTTTACTACAAACAAATTTGTTTTCGATCCATCGGCAATAAAGCCTTTGCTATTAAGCACCAAACATTCATCCACACAGGCCTTTTCTGCTCCTTTTGCTGCAATAATATAAGGTAAATAATTAGCCGATTTTAAATTTGAAAACGCATCGCAACTTTTTTGAATTAGCGGATGAACTTCTATTGTAAAACCCGTTTCATTCCACTGATAAACACCAGGCGATAGCGACGTTGCTTCCAGCAAATATTCGGCACAGTTATCCGCTCCTCTAAAAACAGCTAATCTTATTTTTGCAGCAGCGGAACAACCATTCTTTTTACTTAATTGTTCAACTTCATTTAATAGTTTTTCTGTAAAATTAAAAGCAGGAACAATTTGTAGCAGCTGCAGGCTTTTTAGTACTCTTTCAAAATGAAACTCCTGCAACAATAGTTTTCCGTCGCTCATTCGTGCGGTTTCAAATACCCCATCGCCGTATTTAAAGCCCCTGTTGGTTGCAAAAAAGAGCGGCTGCTCTATGCGCTGCATTTCGCCATTGAAACAAACAAAATCGTTCATAGCACAAAATAAATAATGCCCCGAGATACCGGGGCAATTATTTAATAATGTATTTTTTGTTCGAAGATGCGTGTTTCGATATTTGCAACATCTGATCTATTCTTACCGGAAAATTTGCAACCTGCTGATACCCCTTTTGGAAAGGTTTTAGGCTTGTTCTACAATGCCCACTTTTACTGCGTACATAACCAGCCCGGCCATAGATTTTGTACCGGTTTTTGTTTTTAGTTTATCTCTGATGGCTTCTACGGTGCGGGGGCTTATATCTACCATATCGGCAATTTCTTTTGTGCTTTTTTCTTCGCACATTAATTTTAAAATAGTTTTTTCCTTGTCAGTTAAGTTTATTTCCTGCACCTCCATTTCAGGCTCGCGGCGGTTACGCAAACCATTCAGCAATGCCTTGTTAGTTAAATCGTTAAAGTAGAACTCCTCCTCGTGGCAAGTTTTTATGGCCTGGTAAATCATTTCCGAATCCGAGTCTTTGGTAAGGTATGAGTTGGCGCCAATTTCCATCATGCGGGTAATCATTGATGGATCGTTGATCATGGAAAGCATAATTACTTTTACTTCGGGGTACAGCTTTTTTACTTCCGGAAGTGTTGCATAACCATCCATTATAGGCATTTGAATGTCAAGTAAAATAACATCGGGCTTAATATGCCTTAGAAGATTAAGCAGTTGCATGCCATTTTCAGCTTCGGCTACCATTTGTATGTCTTTGTGCACCGAAAGAGAGGTGCGCACTCCGGTGCGAAAAAGGTGGTGGTCGTCGGCAATGGCCACTTTTATAAGAGCTGAATCTGGATTTTTCATAAAGGATTTTTAGAGCCGTATCTATTCGGGTGCAATGTTACTAAAAAGCAGCGTAAAAAACATGGGTAGAACTACGCTTTTTAGCATGTAGGCTTTACGATACGGCTGACAAAGAAAGTGGAAAACACCCTTTTTTTAACCTTTTTTGTAGCTGATTGGTTTTAGCTTTTTTGAAACACTATGTACGCACGGGAATCGCCCAGCTGAAAAGGGCGTTTTCGGGGAGTGGAATAAGCAGCAGACAAGGCAAAGCCAGCTTGCTGAACCAAAGTGCTTAATTCGGATAACGTAAAAATATAATCTACTGCTTCAATTCTTTCCGTGGCGCCGTCGGACCTAATAATAATGTGTTCTGATTCCACACGGGCAGGACTGAAAAAAAACTTATTGTCGACAAGGTATTTGTAATCGCCGGTATAAAACCAATCTTTTTCGCGAAAATGTTTATATACTATTTCGCCTAACATGTAGGTGTTTATAATAAGCTTACCACCCTTTTTTAAGTGTTTTGCAAGATTTTGCAAAATAGAAAGTGCGTCCTTTTCGTCAAAAAAAGCAAAGCTGTTGCCCATGCAAATAACAGCATCGTACACGCCGGTAAGTGTAACATCTAAAAGTGGTGAACATAGGGAAGAAATCGGCAAACTTTCCTTTTCCGCTGTTTGGGCAATTTCGTTTATATAATCCCGCAAGTTATCTACCGCTGTTACTTCGTAGCCGCGGCGGGCTAATTCCACCGAATGACGCCCGTAGCCGCACATTACATCCAGCACTTTTTGGCCCTTTTGTAAACCACAGGCTTCTTCAATAAAAGCGGTTTCTGCTTCGGTTAGCCCCGCTGGTATCAGCGTTCGCCACACATCTTTATAAAATCCTTTAAAAAAGGTGTCGTTAATATTTGTGCTGCTCATGCGCTGGTTTAATCTATTAACTTATTTCGGGTGGCATACATTACCAATCCGGCTATAGTTTTGGCGCCTACTTTTTCTTTCATTTTCTGGCGTATAGTTTCAATGGTTCGCGGACTTAAAAAAACAATCCCTGATATTTCTTCTGTTGTTTTATCCTGCGCAATGCACTTTAATATATTCAATTCTTTTTCCGAAAACTTAACGGGGTTTGGGTAAAACTGGCGTACTGTTTTTTTGTGTTGAAGCTTTAGCAGCACAGCTTTATTTACCAGATCGTTAAAATAAAAGTCATCGTTCATGCAGGTAATAATGGCCAGGTATATTTCGTCGGGGTCGGTTGTTTTTGTCAGGTACGCGTTAGCGCCCATTTCCATCATTTTTGTAATCATTTCCTGATCGTCGTACATGGTAAGTACAATAATCTTTACTTCTTCAAATTCTTTTCTAATTAAACCAATGGCATTCATGCCGTCGAGTTCGGGCATGCGCAGATCCATCAGCAATACATCGGGTTGTTTAATTTGCAGTTTGTGCATTAAATCTTTGCCGTCTTCGGCTTCCCACAAAATCTTCAGGTAATCGCGGTCTTTCAGCGCCATTTTTATTCCATCGCGGAATATTTTATGGTCATCGGCAATGGCCACCTTGATTTGTTGTGCAGTCATTTGGAACCTGGTTTTTAAAGATTGAACTTTTTGTGCAATTGGTGTTGCCGAGTAAAAGTACTCATTTATTTTCTGAAAACATAGGGCGCTCCGTTGAGCACTACAATCATTAAAAGCTTAAAAAAGCGTTGTTATAAAATCCAACTGTGGACAGAATTTAAGAGCTCAAACCTATTTTATAAACGCTTCAAAAAGGGGTGCACAGCTCTAAAATAAGCGCTTAGTAAAACTACGGGGGGCGATCCTGTGCATTTTACGAAAGCGAAAGTGCTCTTTGAGAAAAAGTGGTTTTTAGCTTTGAATAAAAGAAGAGCTGCTATAATTTTAGGTTTAAGTTACCGCTCATCGCCTCTTTGGCGCCCTTTAGCCCCTTACTTCTCTGCTCTAATTTAATATCTGTTGGGAATCTTACTAACTCTTCGATAGTAAAAATACTATATTTGTCACGTACAATTACCTCATTTTTGTTCGTAATGATACATGTTTTTGGTGCGGAAATCAAGGCCCATAGCGAGTTTACGTCTAAAATGAACGTTTGCAAAGTCCCGCTCCCTGTTGAGATTGGTGTAACGCTTTTGCACCTTTATCTCGTTAACCGACTTAATTATCAAACCGTTTAAACTTACTGAACATGACAAAATTAAAAGCATTTAGAGTTAGACCTTGGGACGACTACATCAGACCAGAAGGTATTTGGTTCGAAGATTAATTCGACCATAATTATTAATTACTATAAAGGTTTTCTATATTTGGCTCAACGACCCAACTATGGACGACCTTTTTGTGTTTCTTGTGCTTATTTGTGATGTGGCTTTAATTCTCCTCTTCTTTCTATTGTTGAAAGACCAAACTAATAATAAAGCTATTTACGTTATACCGATCTACTGCATCGTTAACTTGATATTAGCTGGTGTAGCCGAGCTTCGTTTTCTCAGCGGCGTAAAAGTGCTCTTTTCACTTTTTACCCTTTTTTAGTTTATTTTATTTTCT
>JBBSRB010000069.1:0-15732 GCA_038243445.1 Chitinophagales bacterium
TCCAGTTATTCCACTCCGCATTGTTATACGGATTCGTTCCACCAAACAAGTTCACTTTAATGTATTTGGCAGTTGCTGTGGCAGCATTTTGCACGGTTACCACTACATCGTCAAACGAAGTAGCGCCTTCGTTATCGGCTGCGGTAAGCCGGAAAGTATAAGTGCCTTCCAGCAAATTACTTACTGTAGGAGTTGCAGTTGTGCGGCTGTTGAATTCAAATGAAGTAGGCCCGCTCAATTTGCTCCAGGTAAACCTGGATAAGCTGCCGTCCCCATCCGCTCCGCTTCCTTCGAAAGACACCGCATTTGCAGGAAGTGTAATAGTTTTGTCCCCTCCCGCACTCACAACAGGCGGACTATTTGTAGGCGCTGTGCCGCTTTCAGTTAGTACAAAGCCATTAAAGTAATTGTACGCATTCAGGTTTTGAACCGTTACACTTATCTGTCCCTCTGCATTTGGAAGGAGGTTGCTGTAAAGGGCTTTGTCGGAAAGATTTTTATAAGTGCCAACGCTTTGACCTGCACCCGCTATGGTAAACAGCGTTGAACTGCCGGAGCTGGTGTTTCGGCTGGCATAAAGCTCCAGGCTGTAGTACTTATCTTGAGCCAGACCAATAATGGTTAATGTTCTAACAGTTGTAGAACTGGAACTGTAGCGCAGCACCTCTGCCGGCGCCATACCACTACCGTAGGTTGTTCCGTTATCATTAATACCATCGCTTTTAGTTAACGCAGCAGTAATACCAGATGCAGTAGCATCGGTGTACTTCAGCACACCGGAGCTTAACGAAGAACTTACATTCCAGTTGTTCCACTCGGTATTGCTGTAAGGGTTTGTGCCGCCAAAGAGATTGACTTTGAGGGATCTTGTAGTTACAAAACCTTCGTCAATTAGACCGTCGCAATCGTTGTCGATGCCGTCTTGAAGTTCGGGAGCACCGGGGTAAATCGTATTGTCGCCATCGTAGCAATCACCCGCTACAGGCGCTGGTGGCCACCCATGGTAATCATCCCCATCAATGTCACAAGGCAAGTACCAAAACCCTTGCCCACTTCCAAAGCCATCTCCATCCTCGTCCCTAAACCCAAAGACTTCGAATGCCTCCATATCGTCGACTATTCCGTTACAATCGTTGTCTAAGCCATCACGGCAATTTTCTGCATTCCCTTCATTTCCTCCAGGATGAACAGACGGTTCCCAATCATCGCAGTCAGAATTATTGCTTACATAACCGTTCGGTGCTGTACAAGCATACACAATAGGAACAAATCCTTCTTCTGCATACGTTTCAGCAGTCCCATATTCATCCCCGTCAGCATCTAAGTAAAAAGCTTTTAGTGTAAATCCATCATCGATGGTCCCATCACAATCATTATCTTTTCCATCACAAAGTTCAGGAGCTGATGGGTATATTGTGTTGTCGTAATCATCACAATCTTTATTATTAGACACATATCCTGTTGGCGCAGAAGAGCTTTGTATAGTTTCGTTAGAGTTACCGTAACCGTCGCCGTCGTAATCTCTATAAAAGGTTATTGTTGTGGTACTTGAGAGAATCCATAGCTCGTTCAGATAACTTCCCCCAAATAGCCAAAAATTGTTGTGTTTATCTCTCCATGTGGCCGAACTACTACGAGCTCCCGGGCTGTTAAACTGGGAACTCGAGCCTAGTGTTCCGTAACTACTTGGCTGGTCGGTTAATTTGTCGCCTTTTGTCCATGTCCAATTACTTGTAGAGCGATCGTATTTCCATAAATCATTGAGATTTCCAGTTGATTGCAAGTTCGTCGCATACCCAAAGCCACCGAATATCCAAAAATTACCATCAGTGTCATTCCAAGCCACTGCTCCTTCCCTACTGCCAGGAATGCTTATAGATGAAGGAGTACCCTTAGTACCATAGTCACCAATAAAATTCATTGTATTGTTTCCTTTGACGGCAATCCATTCATTAGTAGCAGGAGTATACTTCCATAAGTCATTAAGATAACCATAACTGTTGTAATACCCGTAACCACCGAAAACCCAAAAATCTCCCAATTCATCTACCCAAGCTACGGCTCCCTTTCTCATTGCAGGCTTTCCTGCCACAATACCATTATGTTGAATAAGGGCCCATTGATTAAGTGTTGGGCTATACTTCCATAAATCGTTCAAATAACGTGGTCCATTATCGGTCCCTATTCCACCAAATAACCAGAAATTACCTTCCTTATCTATCCAGCTTACAGCATCATATCTAGAGGCGGGTTTATTGGACGCAGAGAATACCCCAGATGTGGTATAGGCGCTCGAAATGTCTGTTGTGTTGTCGCCATGGATCCATGTCCATTCTTTTGTTAACGGATCAAAACGCCACATATCATTTAGATGACCTCTGCTGTTGGAACTGTTTCCATATCCACCAAACAACCACAACTTTCCTGATTCATCAAGCCAACCAGTAGCATGGTCTCTGCCACCTGGGGTATTGTTTTGAGAAGGGATACCCTTGGTACCATAGGTCGAAAGCGCATTTTCTGTGTTACCTTTCATCCAAGTCCAACTATTATAAACTGGATTATATTTCCAAAGGTCATTGTTTTCTTGACCGCCGAAAAGCCATAAATCACCATTAGTATCATACCAAGTCATAGCTCCGTATTTTGGCCCCGGCGTGTTATATTGAGAGGAAATTCCTTGAGTACCATATACAGCAGTTGTAGCTCCCGGCCCCCCCTTCATCCACGTCCACATCGAAGAAGGCGTAATTTGAGCAGATACTAACTGAGATGAAAAAGCAAGGATTGCAACAAAAGCAACGAGTAACGTTTTCCGCATGGCAAGCTGAATAAATAATTAAATGAATCTGTTTTATAAAAGGTTCAGTAATTCAAAAAGGTGCGGAACTGCTTTGTAAGGGGATGGACTGAAGAATTAAACGAATGTATAGATATATACATAATAGCTTATCTAATAATCGGTGAAAGGGGTAAAATTGTCGTTAAAACAAATTCTCTTCCTCTTCCATTTGAGGCATTAACATAGGAGGCTTGTGCAGCGAAGCACGGCAATAAAAAACAACGGGTACAACTTTTTGCATAAGTAGTTTGGTTTAATAAAAAAACAATCACCTGCAGCAAAACGCCTTGCGGCAGCAGGGTAGCTTTTCAGAAAAATGGATGGATGGTTGTCTGTAGAACTGGTTGCTTTAAACAACAGTTTCTATTTTAAGGAAGGGATAATGAAATAGAACTTGAAAGTAGTATTTATTGCATTACAAATATCTATTGTATGCTATTTCTTTTGCATTTAGTTTTCCACACTTATTTTGCGCTGTTGGAAAGGTTCTAAAAAGGGTCAGGCCTGTATCTGAAACAAAAAGGGCAGCCTTTCGACTACCCTTTTTTAAACCTTTTTGTTGGTTACAGCTTAAAGCCAACCGTTATTGATAATACCCGGTGCTTGTTGTTGTTATTTACATTGTTGTTGCTGCCCGATTGGAGTTTGGCTAATCCTAAACCATAATTTACGCCCAATACCAAAGATTTTCCTTCCAAACCAACTGTGCCATTTAAACCATAATCAAAGCGCTTTAGAATACCAAAACCAGCGCCTTCTTCATCATTTAAAGTGGTAGGGTCGTCGTCGGAAAAGCGGATTTTTCGCTCGCCTTCGTATGTTCCTACAATGGTTCGTCCTTCGGTTTTATTTTTACCCGCAACGCCTACAGCAAGGTACGGACCCGCACCTGCAAAAAATTTGTTTTCGCCTCCCATTGGCGCTTTTAAAACAAACGTTACCGGAACTTCTACATAAAACGGGTTTGACGTTTGTTTGTAGTAGCCTAAATCATTGGGCTCGCCCTGCTGTATTTTAGAGCCTTTGCCGGTAAATAAAATACCGGGCTGCAGCGAGAAATACTTTCCGCCCAGCGGCACATCACCAATAAAACCTACCTGGAAAGAGGTAAGACTGTTTGCATCATCTACGCGGCCATCAGAGTTAACCGACACGTTTGCTAAATTAATGCCAGCTCGTAACTGTCCGCCCGATTGTGCATTTACACTTGTAGCCGCCAGCAAACAAAAAATGGCGCCGGCGCTTACTAATTTCATCTTCATAATAGTTGTCTTTTTAAGGTTCATAACAAGAAATTTGTTCACAGATTAATTTATACCGTGTACAGACGCCAAATGTACACATTGGTTTAAAGGGGGACGAATTTTTAGTGTTTTTTGCCCACTTAATTTCCCCATCTAAGGGTTTATATATTTTTCCCCTTTAACAATTTTTGAGCACAGAAAAGGCACCCATTCTTGAAGCCTTTGGATTAGAAAAACCTTTAAAAAAGGGTAACAAGACGAACAAAATGGGTTGCTATTTCAGCCAAATAATTACGGGAACAACTCCTAAAATATAAAAAGACCTCACCATTATTAGATGAGGCCTTTTTTTGATCTTTTTGAGCGAAACTTTGTTTATTAATAATCCATTCCGCCCATGCCGCCTGGCATTCCGCCTGGCATACCTGCCCCGGCAGTTTTTGCTTCAGCTTTATCGGCAATTACACACTCGGTAGTTAACAACATACCGGCAATAGATGCCGCATTTTCCAATGCAATACGGGTTACTTTGGTGGGGTCAATAACGCCTGCACCAATTAGGTTTTCATACACTTCGGTACGAGCGTTAAAACCATAATCGCCACTGCCTTCGCGTACTTTGTTTACCACTACGCTACCTTCAATACCGCAGTTTTCAACAATCTGGCGAAGAGGCTCTTCTAACGAACGGCGAACAATTTGTACACCTGTCGCTTCGTCGTTATTCAACGTATCAATATTGTTTAAAGCAGAGATAGCACGAACGTAAGCAACACCACCGCCCGGTACAATACCTTCTTCTACTGCAGCTCTTGTTGCATGAAGGGCATCGTCCACACGATCTTTCTTTTCTTTCATTTCTACTTCGGTAGCTGCACCAACATTTAATACTGCAACACCGCCGCTTAACTTGGCAAGGCGCTCTTGTAACTTTTCTTTGTCGTAGTCAGATGTTGTTGATTCTATTTGAGACCGTATTTGGTTGATGCGCCCGGTAATGTCTTCTTTTACTCCAGAACCGCCAACGATAGTTGTGTTGTCTTTATCAATTACCACTCTTTCGCAACGGCCTAAATAAGTAAGATCGGCGTTCTCTAATTTATAACCTTGCTCTTCAGATATTACAATACCTTTTGTAAGAACGGCTAAATCCTGCAGCATTTCTTTTCTGCGGTCGCCAAAGCCAGGAGCTTTAACAGCAGCCACTTTTAATGTGCCGCGTAATTTGTTTACTACTAAAGTCGCTAATGCTTCGCCTTCTAAATCTTCAGAAATAATTAAAAGCTGTGCACCTTGCTGAGCCACTTTTTCTAAAATATGCAGAATATCTTTCATTGAGCTTACCTTCTTATCATAAATAAGAATGTAAGGATTTTCCAACTCTGTCTGCATTTTTTCGCTGTTGGTTACAAAGTAAGGAGAAATGTAACCGCGATCGAATTGCATACCTTCTACTACGTCAACAGTAGTTTCAATACCTTTTGCTTCTTCGATAGTAATAACGCCATCTTTAGAAACTTTTTCCATTGCCTGTGCAATCAACTTTCCAATTTCGCTGTCGTTATTGGCAGAAATGGTTGCCACCTGCTCAATTTTGCTGTGGTCCTGTCCAACCGGCTGAGATTGAGAACGCAGGTTTTCAACAACGGCTTTAACCGCTTTATCTATACCGCGCTTTAAATCCATTGGGTTAGCACCGGCAGCTACGTTTTTTAAACCTTCGGTGATAATTGCCTGAGCTAAAACAGTTGCCGTTGTAGTTCCATCTCCGGCAATATCTGCGGTTTTAGAAGCTACTTCTTTCAGCATTTGAGCGCCCATGTTTTCAATGGCGTCTTCCAATTCAATTTCCTTTGCTACTGTAACACCATCTTTAGTAATGGCAGGAGAACCGAATTTTTTTTCTATAACTACGTTACGACCCTTTGGTCCAAGCGTTACTTTTACCGCGTTTGCTAAAACATCAACACCCCTTTTCATTTTGTTGCGGGCGTCGGTTTCAAAGAACAATTGCTTTGACATATTTGAATTAATTAAGAATTAAAAATTTAATTTTTGAAATCGATCAGTAAACAGTCTATTCAACTTTTTACCCGTGCATTTTAATTTACACAATTGCCAGGATGTCGCTTTCTCTCATGATCAGCAACTCATCACCTTCAATGGTAATTTCTGTTCCGGCATATTTGCCATACAAAACGGTATCGCCTTCTTTTACTGTTACCGGCTCGTCTTTTTTACCCGGACCTGCAGCTACAACAACACCGCGTTGAGGCTTTTCTTTAGCTGTATCGGGGATAATAATGCCACCAGCTGTTTTTTCTTCTGCCGCGGCGGGCTTTACAATTACTCGGTCGTGAAGAGGAGTAACATTTACTTTGTTCGTCATACGTGTATGATTTTGATTTTTTTTGATTCATTTTTCCGCAGGTTTGCGGAACGAACTGTTGTAGGCGAATAACATGCCACGCGACAAGAACCGGAAATATTAGCAGTTAAGCTGAAAAAATGAAAGGAATTATTGAGGCATTGACGGAAACGAGAAATGCAAAGTGCCAATATTTCACCTGATAAAAAAATCAGGATTGGAATGCGATACTAAAAAGGGGTCGGGTTTTGAAGAAAATGCATTGTTAAATGAAATTGCTTCATACTTACATAAGTGGCAGTGATGGCACTCATCTGGACCAATAATTAAAATTTGAAAAATATTTCGGTAGCGCCAAACCCGTAAGATGGATGATATTGATTAATAAACGATTTTACTTCTTTTTTCAGCCGGAGGATGTCGTGGATTTCGTGGCGCAAAACACCCTTTCCAATGCCGTGAATAATAATTAACTGCGACTGCCGGTGCGCCAGTGCCAAATCGTACCATTTCTTAAACGCTCTTAACTGAATGCCTAAAATTTGGGTATTGTTGAGGTTTTCCCAATCATCCACCAACTTTTCTATATGCAGGTCAACTACGCTTCGGGCGGGCGGCAAATGGTTTCGGGCATCTTTTGCATTGTACACTTTTATGCCTTTTGCAATCAGCGAATCAAATTCAAGACCTTTTTCCGCTACTTTGTCGGGGTAATGGTCAAATAATTTGTACGCAAATGTGGCTTCGCCTTTTTGCTTCAATGTTTCTATACGATCGAAAATTTGCTTTGGTTTTGCTTTTACCATTGCTTCAAAAAACTCGGCTTTGCCTTTTTCTGGTTGTTGCAACGAAAATTCAAACGCAAAAGCCGGGCTGTCATTCATATCGGCAAAAGCAATATCGTGCAGGTAAAAGTCTTCAAAAGGGTTGATTTCGTTTTTTAATTCAAAACTTGTTTTGCCAAAAAACTGTTGTTGGTAATTAAATTTAAACGCCCTTTCAGTTCGGTTTATTAAATGAATTTTTAAGAGCTCTACATAATCGTCGCCAAATTCGTCGGTTTCAAAACGGGGCAAAAACGAAAGCCATACGCCATCCACAATTTTTTCTTTTGGCGCTTTATCTTTTTTGAGGTCTTCGGCGTGCCGCTTTTCTTTTTTGGGCGGGAATAAGCCTTTTTCAGAAAAGCGTTTGAAATAAGGAAAGTCCAGCTGATCGGTATAAGCCGGAAACTTAACGCCGCGCACATCTACCATTACCATTTTTGGATTAATGATGTCCACCACTTCGCCTTCTTCGTTGGAATGCAGCACTAACACTTTGTCGCCTATCTGAAACTTCATGAACTCTTTATTTCTGCTGCAAAGGTAACGCGGCCTACCCTTTTTGATGGGTTTTTTAGTCTAACAAGTGCCTGTCGTGTGCCCTTTTTCCCAGCTTGCTATGCCGGTATCCGTAGGCAAAGTAAATAATGAGGCCAATGCCCAGCCATAATAAAAACCTTAGCCAGTTGGTATGGCTTTCCTGCGCCATCAGATACAAACAACTGAGCAGGCCAAGCACCGGAATTAATGAATAATTTCTTAAAAAAGAAAGTACCGAAACAATGATGGCTACAACAAAAAACAAAATCATGGGCATTGTTTCAACGGCAAACAAACCGGCATAATAACCGGGTATTCGTATGCCAATAAAAATCATACTCGCCAGCAATAAAACAGGCACTATGTATTTAGCGTTTATATACGGAACTTTAAACTTGCTTTCGGGCGGCTGCGGCATTTGTCCCAGCACCAATACACCACCGCAAACCAGTACAAAAGCAAACAAGGTTCCAATACTGGTTAGTGCAATAACTACATCTAAATTTAAAAAGAGTGCAGGAATGCCTACCAAAAAACCAGTAACAATGGTTGAAAAAGATGGTGTGCCAAAACGTGGATGAATGCGCGAAAAGATCTTCGGCAATAAACCATCGCGGCTCATACTCATCCAAATTCGCGGCTGCCCTAATTGAAACACCAATAACACACTGGCTGTGGCTAAAACAGCACTTACCGAAACAATGCCAGCCATCCATTGCAGCCCTATTTCATCAAATACTGCCGCTAAAGGGTCGCCAACATTTAACTTTTGATAATTTAACATGCCGGTAAGCACCAACGCCAGCGTAACGTATAATACCGTACAAATTATAAGCGAATATATCATGCCGCGTGGAAGATCGCGCTGCGGATCTTTGCACTCCTCGGCTGTGGTAGAAATGGCATCAAAACCAATGTATGCAAAAAACACAGCCGAAACGCCTTTCAAAATACCGCCCATTCCATTTGGTGAAAATGGCGACCAGTTATCTGTATCTACATAATAACCACCCACAACAATTACCAGAAAAACAACCGCCAACTTTAAGCCCACCAAAAAATTGCTGGCGTTTCTCGATTCTTTTATTCCTCTGAAAACGATGAATGTAATTAAGGCCACAATCATCAGTGCAGGTAAATCTAAAATAACATGCAGCCCAAAAATCTGCGGTGCGTTTGCCCAGGCGTTGAACTTTGAAAGTAGCGTTTCGTCTATTGTTTGCAAGGCAGCGCCGCCAGCTATTAAGCCGCTTGCCTCATTATAGCCCGCGTGGGCTGTGGAAAAATCCATGGTTAACCAGTCGGGAATATGAATATTAAATCCGTTCATTAAACGGGTAAAATAATCGCTCCAGGAAATAGCTACGGCAATGTTGCCAATGGCATATTCCATTAAAAGATCCCATCCAATAATCCAGGCAAAAATTTCGCCGAAGGCAACATAAGAATAGGTATAAGCGCTGCCCGAAACCGGCACAGTAGAAGCAAACTGCGCATAACATAAAGCCGCAAAACCACAGGCAATGGCAGTAAAAATATAAAGGAAAATAATGCCCGGGCCACCATCGTAAGCGGCTTTTCCAATAGAGCTGAAAATGCCAGCTCCAATAACGGCTGCAATGCCAAGCGCCGTTAAATCTTTTACGCCAAGCACCCTTTTTAAATCGTGTCCATGTCCATCGCCATAACCTTCTTTAGCATCGCGGAGAATATTGGTAATTGACTTTTTACGAAACAACGAGTTAGACATCAGCAAATTAATTTGAGCGGGAAAATAGAAAAAAAGGTTTGAAAAAGGGGTATTAAGATTGACGCTGTACCAATTGGTGCGCCAAATGCTTTAAAGGTTCTTTTCGTTTTGATAACACAGCGATGTCTTCTAAGTGGTGCAGCGCCTGGCGCAGATAAGTTTCTTTTGCTTCTTTAGCCCATTCATCTGCTTTGCATTTTTTAAAAAGGGCCAGCACTTTTTCCACTTTATCTTCTTTATCGGAATGGAACAATTCTTTTATTTCAGCTCTGGTATCTTCATTACCCTGTTGCAAAGTATGAAGCAGAAGAAAGGTTTTTTTATTTGCTTTTATATCGCCGCCTACTTGTTTACCAAACTTTTCGGGATCGCCAAACGCATCTAAATAATCATCCTGCACTTGAAAGGCAAGTCCCAGGTTTCTGCCAAACTCGTAAATAAGGTGTTGATTTCTGTCGCCGGCGCCCCCTAAAATAGCACCCATTTGTAGGCTGGCGGCAAGCAACACCGAGGTTTTTAAATTTATCATGCCGGTATATTCATCAAAGCTAACCTGCTCCCGCTTTTCAAAATCCATATCAAGCTGCTGTCCTTCGCACACTTCTTTAGCGGTTTTATTAAACAAGCTTATTACTTTTTGAATGTACCTGCGGTCTATTTTATTTAAATAATCGTAAGCGGTTACCAGCATTACGTCGCCGGCTAGCAAGGCGGTGCTGGTGCCCCAATTCTGATGAACGGTTTGCATTCCTCGTCGCAGGGGCGCATTGTCCATTATGTCATCGTGAATAAGTGTAAAGTTGTGAAAGAGCTCGACAGCCGTTGCCACGTGCCAGGCATCGATGTTTATTTCATCAAACAATTCGTTGCCCATCAGGCAAGCCACAGGGCGCACCCGCTTACCACCCAATTGCAAAAAATAGCGGTTTGGATTGTACAGGGTTTGTGGCTCTGCCGGAAAATGGTCTACAGAAAAGTAGTCTGTAAACAGTGCCGCTAAATCTTCAAATGTGTGCATAGTTCTTATTCTTCAGTCGCTTTTTTCTTTTTTCTTTTTTGCTTTGGTTTATCTTCTGCGCTGGCTTCCGCCACTTCGGTTGCCGGCGTAAGCACCCATTCGTAATCAAGCTGCCTTTTTTCGAGGTTTGCTGCTATAACTTTTATGCGCACTTTATCTCCCATTCTAAATTTGCGGCCGCTGCGGTGGCCTACCAGCATATAGTCTTCCTGCACCAATCTAAATTCGTCGTACTCGGCAAGACTGGTAACGCTTACCATTCCTTCGCATTTGTGCTCCACGGTTTCTACCCAAAAACCAAAAGCGGCCACACCGCTAATCACACCGTCAAATTCTTCGCCCAGGTAATCGCGCATAAATTCTACCTGCTTATACTTGTTAGCAGCGCGTTCCGTTTCCATTGCGGCCCGTTCGCGTTCGCTGCAATGCTTGCATTTCTCATCCATCTTTTTGTCGGGATGAATGGTTTCGTTTAATACATCAAACAAAACACGGTGCACTAAAATATCGGGATAGCGACGGATGGGAGATGTAAAATGACAATAATTTTCAAAACCTAAGCCGTAGTGGCCTATGTTTTCTGAAGTATAAACAGCCTTTGCCATGGTACGAATACCTAATTGCTCCAACACATGCTGCTCAGGCTTGCCGCGAACTTCGGCCAACATTTGGTTAAACGATTCGGCTGTACTTTCCGGCGTGGACGTATCGAACTTATGACCAAACTTGCGGGCAAACGCTAAAAAAGGCAACAGCTTTTCTTCGGTTGGTACATCGTGCACGCGGTACGGAAAGGGAACAGGCTTTTTATTAATTTTTACTTTAGAAACGTATTGTGCCACATACTTATTGGCCAGCAACATAAACTCCTCTATCAACTGGTGCGCTTCTTTACTTTCTTTTACTACAATGCCAATTGGTTTTCCTTTTTCATCCAATTTAAAACGCACTTCGGTTGATGAAAAATTGATGGCGCCCGCATCAAATCTTTTCTTTCGAAAGCGTTGAGCCATGTTGTTCAGCAATATTATTTCGTCAAGATATTCGCCTTCGCCCTTTTCAATAATTTCCTGCACTTCCTCGTACGAAAAACGATGGTTTGAATGAATGATAGTTTTGCCGAGCCACTGCCCTTTTACCTGTCCTTTCGGCGTCATTTCAAAAACCGCCGAAAAGGTTAACTTATCTTCATTCGGACGCAGCGAACACAACACATTTGAAATATGTTCGGGCAACATCGGCGCCACTCTGTCGGGCAAATAAACTGATGTGGCTCTTAAGTAAGCCTCAGTTTCAAGCGCCGAGCCTTCTTGTACATAATGGCTTACATCGGCTATGTGTACACCTACTTCGTAATTGCCGTTTTTTAAAACTTTTATAGAAATGGCATCGTCAAAATCTTTTGCATCAACGGGGTCAATAGTAAAGGTTAAAACGTTCCTGAGGTCTTTTCGGTTTTGAACTTCTTTTTCAGAGATAACGTCAGGGATTCGGGCTACTTCTTCCAACACATCATCGGGAAAACTTAATGGAAAACCACTTTGCAAAAGAAGCTCTTTCATCGCCACATCGTTACTGTCTTCGGCGCTTAAAATGGTAACCACTTCTCCCACGGGCCGTTTGCCGCCACCACTTTCCCACTCTGTAATTTTTATTACCACCTTGTCTTGCTCTGTAGCACCGTTGAATGACTTTTCGGGTATGAAAATATCAGGCATTTGGCGTTCTCCGTCGGCAACAAGAAAAGCAAAGCCTTTATTCATTTGCAGACGGCCAATAAACTCCGATTGTTTGCGTTCGATTACCTGGATTACCTCGCCCTGCATACGTTTGCCGTTTTGCGCCTGCTTTACCACCACCCGAACTTTATCGCCGTGCATGGCGGTGCCAAAATCGTTCGGACGGACAAGAATATCGGTTTCTAAGTTTTCTACAATTACAAAACCCATCCCCGACCGGGTAAGTTCTAAAACACCTTTATAAGTGTCCCGTTCAGTTGTTTTTTGTTCCTTTTTTTTCGTATTCTTTCTGCCCATCCTCTGCTGGTTTTTTAAAGTTTTGAATAAATGATGTAACAACGCTGTCAAAAAAAGTTCCTTCGTTAAAAAGAAATTTATGTTCAATTGGAATTACATAAAAAGGTAAGTTAGCAATTTCGGCTTCAAATTTCAACAGGCGCATGGCATCTTTTTCGGTTGTAAGTATAATTTTGTTGATAGCTTTAATTTGGTCGAACTGCTTTTTAATGTCGCGCCAATCGTCTATTGAGAAAATATGATGGTCGCCAAAGTGCGCCATGTAATAAGTATGTATGCGTTCTTCTAAAAAAGATTTCAATGGTTTTGGATTGGCAATGCCGGTTACCAGCAACACTTCCGTTTCTTCATTTACATGGCGAAAACTTTTGGTTAAAATATGGTAAGGCGTGCCGTAAACAATGGATGTAAAAAATACCTGCTGGTTTGGTGCCGGATTAATTTCTTTAATAATTTCGTTTTTTTCTGCCTCACTTAAATTGGGCTTGCACTTGGTTACAATAATTACGTGTGCTCTTTTGTAACTCGATCGCACATCTCTAAGATCACCGGTAGGCACAAAAAAATCGCGGGTAAACAAATTGCTCCATTCGGTTAATAAAATATTTAGTCCGGCCTTTATTGCGCGGTGCTGAAAGGCATCATCTAAAATAATAACCTGGGTTTGTGGATGATCGTGCAGCAATTGCGGAACAGCTACGAGGCGCTCCTCTCCAACGGCAACCGGCACCTCGGGAAACTTATTATAAAACTGCATTGGCTCGTCGCCAATATCAATGGCTGTAGTTTTTGCGCTTGCCAGTGCATAGCCTGTGGTTTTACGTTTATAGCCGCGGCTTAATGTAGCTACTTTATACCTGTTTTTTAAATGAAGCACCAGGTACTCTACCATGGGCGATTTGCCGGTGCCCCCAAGTGAAAGGTTTCCCACGCAAATAATGGGCAGCCCGAAAGAAGTGGACTTGAAAATATTTTTATTGTACAACCAGTTGCGCAGCCATACAATAAAACCGTAAATAAGGGCAAACGGAAGCAGTAAAAGACGAAATGATTTTAAAAACCAGTTAGAAAACATAAACCTTTTCTGGTGTAATACAAAAATCTAAAGGTACATCAAATTCGGCCGCATCGTCAATAGCCTCAACCGCTTCAAAATAACATACGCCTACTTTTAAACAATCATTGCTGCACTCATTTAAAAACCTGTCGTAGTACCCTTTTCCATAACCTACGCGATGCCCTTTCTTGTCAAAAGCCAACATCGGTACAAGTACCAGATCTATTTCAATTGGCTTTACTACATCGTTTCCCACAGGTTCTGTAATGCCAAATTCGTTTGCCTGAAAAGCTTCATCTGCGGCGGCAACAATTGCTTGCATTGTAGTATTTGCTACATTCATTCGTGGGTAGGCAACCTGCATTGAAGGGTTTTTAAAATGCAGGTAATCAATAATGTTGAATGAATCCACTTCGTTGTTTTCTTCTATAGAATAGAAGCTTAATACAGTGGATAAAAATGGAAGTTCTATTGTTTGAAACTGAATTAAAATAAGGTCATCCCATTTCCTCTTTTGCAACGGAGTAATGCCGGCTCTTTTTTGCTTGAACAATTTACGTACGTCCCTTTTTAACATGTTTTATACTGTTGGTAGAAGAGTATTTTCAAAAATAGAAAAAACGGTAGTTCCGTAATTACGCGAAGATTTAAAAAAGGGGTATGCCTCGTACCTGTTGCGCGGTGTATGTTCGAGCACAAACCAGCCAGAGGGTTTTAGCAACCTTTTAGTAAAGATTTGTTTTGGCAATTCATCAATGGTTTCTAAAGCGTATGGCGGACCGGCAAAGATAAAATCAAAACTTTCGGTGCATTGATCAATAAACTTAAATACATCCGACCGGATAACATTGATATTTTCAATGCCCAACTGCGCAGCAGTTTTCTTTATAAAGGCAAACATGTGCGCATCTTTTTCAACTACAGTTAAAACCGGTACACCCCGCGAGGCCAACTCAAAGCTAATGCAACCGGTACCTCCAAAAAGGTCGAGCGAGGTGGTTTCTTCGAAGTTGATGTTGTTTTGTAATATGTTAAACAAACCCTCTTTTGCAATATCCGTAGTAGGGCGTGTATAAGGCATTTTTAGGGGCGGAGAGATTCGTCGGCCGCCAAGCGATCCGCTTATGATACGCATGCTGCCAGGTTATAAATAGAAGTAAAAAAATGCTGTGGATGATCGTTTCCGGATAGCAAAATAGTGGATGCCTTTGCAAAATGAACATTTAAAAAATAACCATCTATTTCTTTATACAACGGCGATTCCTGTTCAATTAAACCGGCTAAAATAAGTGTTGTGTCGGCTTTATCAAGCTCCAGCTCTTCAAAAATTTTAAGCAGGTAATAAACTACATCAAGCGGAGCGTTATAAAAATAAATTTGTGCTAACTGTAATTGTCCGGAATGCTTTACAGTAACCCTGAAATGCTTTGGCGTAAAATGAACCACTACCTGATTTTCGGCCACAAAGCCATTATAAATTTTCAGCTCAGGCGTGTACACATGCGTCACTAAGGCTGTAGGAAAACGCTTTGTAATGGCAGAACCAATCTGTGCCGGAAAAGCAAACACATTAATCACCTGCCACTCGTTAACGGCCTCGGTAAACTGTGGTGTAAACCGGCGACCGTAAAGAGCGGCTATCAGATTATTTTCGGTGTTGTATAATTTCGCTGGTGTAACTATTGCCTGCGGAAAAGAGGAGCAAATAATGATTTTTGATGCGTAATCAGCCCGCTCAGAAAGTGCTTCAATAATATGCAAAACTGTGGGTTCATCAAGGGCATCAAAACTGACATAATGCAGGTCAGATAGTATTTTTTGCTGCTCGTTATACCAGGCAATACAACAATGGGCTGCGCCCCACTCGCACAACAAAACACCTTCTTTGTTTTCTTCTGAACCCTTGATTTGAAATATTGTATTCACCCGCCCTTTTTTTGCAAAGTACGCAATTAGAAGCATTCCTTTTGCAGGGGCTTTTTAATTGGTTTAGCTTGCGGTCTTTTTTACAAGAATGGCTACTTCCCTGCAAATAGAAGTTTCGTACCGGCAA
>JBBSRB010000070.1:0-15492 GCA_038243445.1 Chitinophagales bacterium
TGCAAGGTACTCGGCACTCCGTTTATTGTTGTAGCGGATAGGAAAAATATGAACCGGAATAAAATCTTGTCCAGCATTCTTTGCGTGCGCCGCTAATATATAAAGCTCCTCAATCTGATCGTCTTTAATAGGAATGCAACCAACGGTAACACAACTTCCATGAATGTAAATATCGCCACCGGGACGTGCCGAATCACTCAATAAACGGTCGGAAGCGTTTGGATAATTTAAACCTAATGAAAGGTGATAATTACTTTTGGGATTGAGCTCGTTAATATAATAAAAACCTTCGGGCACCTGGTAATCGCCTTCCATTCGTTTTGGCCCAAGAGAACCGGCAAGCGCACAAACTTTATAAGTTTTAAATAATTGAAAAGGCTCTTTAAATTCGTTTTTCACCCATACTTCCAGCTGCCCGTCATATTTAAAAGAACGTACATAGACAAATTTAGCGGGCCACGCAAGGCTTTTTTGCTTAAACTGTTTTTGAAGTGTGTCAAGTCTCCGATTCATTGCATCTGCTGGCCGGGGCAAGGCTCGTTGCACATCAATAAACGATACGCTTGTTTGGGCAGAAGTAGCAAAGGCAATTAAAATAAAATAAACAGAAAACAGTTTCTTCATGTTGCGCTTTTCATTATGGTAACGGCACTAAGTTCGGCAACCAAATGCAAAGAAAAATTGAAAATAGTTGAACGTGGTTTAACGGCTGTTGAATGATGGATGAATTGTTGTTGAATAATTTAAGCCGGAAGTGGGATTAGTTGACTTTCGAATGGCTAATTCTTCCCGTTCAAAAATAAACTTTTCAACAACTGGTAAACCATCCTTCAACTTTTTTATAAGCTACAGATTTCCTCTGTCGGCTTGCTCGCGTTCAATAGCTTCAAAAAGAGCTTTAAAATTTCCTTTTCCAAAGCTCTTTGCGCCCTTACGTTGAATAATCTCAAAAAAAACGGTTGGGCGATCTTGTATAGGTTTTGAAAATAATTGCAGTAAATATCCTTCTTCGTCCCTGTCTACCAAGATGCTTAATTCTTTCAACGGCTCCAGATCTTCATCAATAGATCCTATCCGGTCAAGCAGGTCGTCGTAATAGCTGTTGGGAACCTGCAAAAATTCTACTCCCCTGCTTTTTAAATCTTTTACGGTTTTTACAATATCTGCTGTGGCCATTGCTACGTGCTGCACTCCGTCGCCACGGTAAAACTCCAGGTATTCTTCTACCTGTGATTTTTTCTTTCCTTCTGCCGGTTCATTTATCGGAAACTTTACATAGCCGTTTCCGTTGCTCATTACCTTGCTCATTAAAGCCGAGTACTCGGTGGAAATATCATTATCATCAAACGATAAAATGTTTCTGAAACCCATCACGTCTTCGTAAAACTTCACCCACGGATTCATGCCGTTCCAGTCTACATTTCCCACGCAATGATCTACATACAATAAACCTGTATCGCCTGGCGAAAAGTTTGGATTACCCCAGGCACGAAAGCCTGGCATAAAAGGGCCTTTATAACCTTTTCGTTCTACAAAAAGGTGCACTGTATCACCATAAGTATGTATGCCGCTTAACACAACCTCGCCATGTGCATCGGTTAACTTTTTTGGCTCCAGGTAGCTTTTGCCTCCGCGACTCGTGGTTTTTTCCCATGCATCCACCGCATCATCTACCCGAAGGGCCAGAAACTTTACGCCATCGCCATGCTTATATACATGGTCGGCAATATCGTTATCGGGCCTAATGGCCGTGGTTAAAACAAACGTTAGTTTATGCTGGCGCACAACATAACTCACTTTATCTTTTACGCCAGTTTCAGGACCTGCATAAGCAAGCGCCTGAAAACCAAAAGCACTCATATAATAATGAGCAGCCTGCTTTGCGTTGCCTACAAAAAATTCAACATAATCGGTTCCTTGCAGCGGCAAAAAATCAGTTTCTGTCTGCGGTGCTGCTTGTTGTGCTGTGGTGATGGACATATTGTAAGATTTGTAAATTATAATGAGCCGTTCTACATCGTTCAAATACTTTGTTTTTTTGCGCCGTTTTCTATACCTACAAAAAACAGTGCCTTTTACAACAACAAATTTAAAAACAATTAAACAAAGTATTTTTCTATTGTTGCGCAGCCTTGTTAATTTTATAACTAAACCAGCGTAATGGAAGCCGAAAAAACAATTTATAAAACCTGTCCTTCGCAATTGCTAAACCTTTGGCCGTTTACTTTTTGTGTGCTGCTATTTGCGGGCATTATTGTAGCTTCTGTTCAACTGGTAAATAACTACCTCCTGTTAGCACTTATAGTTCCGGTGGTTTATGCTGTTTGGCGTTGGCTTGCTGTAAAATCCATGCAGCTTACACTCACCAACGAACGCATTATCATATCGAAAGGCGTTCTAAATAAAACCACGAACGAAACGGAATTGTACCGTGTACGGGATACCACTATTGAAGAACCCCTTTTCCTCCGCCTGTTTGGCTTAGGAAGTATTGTTGTTTTTACTACAGACGATGCATCTCCTACGCATAGATTTATGGCTTATAGAAAACCGCATTGGGTGAAAGATCAGATACGGAATTATGCCGAAGAATGTCGCCAAAAGAAACGATGGGGCAATGATAATGTGCTGCTGCACGATCATACGGGCTGAAACTTAATAATGGTTTAGAAAACGATTTCTAAACTGGCAATACAAACAGGCAAAAATGGGGGCCTTTTTCCATGTTTAGTAACTTCTCAAGCCAGTAAACTTTTTGCAAAAGATAAAATGCTTTCTCATAGGTGGTGGAGAGTAATTATTTTCGCTCTATGGTAAAAGTGGGCATTTTAGGTGGCGGACAATTAGGAAGAATGTTGTTACAGGCTGCAGCCAATTACCCAGTAGAAACATGGGTTATGGAAAACGACGACAACTGTCCGGCTGCACACCTATGCAGCCATTTTGTAACGGGTGATATCCGGGATTTTGACTCAGTGTACGCCTTTGGAAAAAACTTAGATGCACTAACCATAGAAATTGAAAATGTAAATGTAGAAGCGTTAGAAAAGCTGGAGGAACTAGGCGTGATGGTGTATCCCAAACCAGCTGTTTTACGTACCATCAAAAATAAAATTCTTCAAAAAGAATATTACAAGGAGCAACAGTTACCAACGGCAGAATTTTTGGTAACTACTTCTCTATCTGATGTAAAAAAAGCAAATTATTTTTTGCCTGCTGTACATAAAATTGCCGAAGGTGGCTACGATGGCAAAGGAGTGGTAGTTTTAAACAGCGCTGCAGATTTGGATAAAGCCTTTGATAACCCTGGAATATTGGAAAAACAAGTGCGCATTGATAAAGAAATTGCGATAATAGTGGCGGTGGATGGTGGTGGAAAAACAGCTATTTATCCGCCTGTGGAAATGATGTTTAATAAACAACTGAACCTGCTGGATTACCAATTATGCCCAGCTCAAATTGACCAAAAAACTCTTTGGAAAGCAGAAGCCATTGCTATATCTGTGGTGCGCAATTTCAATTCTGCCGGCATATTTGCCGTAGAGTTATTTGTAGATGAAGACGGCGAAGTGCTGGTGAACGAAACAGCGCCCCGTGTGCACAACAGTGGCCATCATACCATAGAAGCGCATTACAGCTCGCAATTTGATATGCTTTGGCGCATCATTTTGGGGTATCCGTTAGGAAACACCAAACCTATTCTCTCTTCTATAATGGTTAATGTTATTGGGGCAGAAGATCATTCGGGAACAGCTAAGTATAACGGAATAGGCGACGTATTAAAAATAGAAAACGCGTTTGTACATCTTTACGGGAAAAAAGATACAAAACCGGGACGTAAAATGGGACACGTGACCATTATCAGCAACGAAAAAGGAGACCTTATTCACAAAGCAAACAAAGTAAAACAAGCACTATCCGTTACTACCTGAAGTTTATCCACTCTAATTGCCGCTCATCCACCGCTTTTGGTTAATTAAGGTTAATGAAAAGCGGGTTAAGCCTTTTTTAAGAACAGTTACTTTAATAAGGAACTATTTTTGCCGGCTTAACATCAATTTAAATTTAGAATGCGTTTATCTCCTACTGTTTTACTGCCGGTTATTACACTTCTCGCAATTGTTTCTTCCTGCAGCAACGACCGGAAAAAAGACGCAGCCGCACAACAAAAAGCCGGTCCGCGCCCGCCGGCAAATGTTGATGCTTATATTGTGCAAACACAAGTGCTGAGCAACAGCATAGAAATTCCAGGTTCATTGGTGGCGAACGAATCCACAGAAATTCATCCCGAAGTTTCGGGCCGAATTGTTTCTTTAAACATTAGAGAAGGTGCTTATGTACCAAAAGGCTCTGTTATTGCCCGCCTGTACGATGCCGACCTGCAGGCAAGAAAACGTAAATTGCAAGTGCAGTTAAAAATGGCGCAACAAACCGAGGACCGCTACAACCAACTGCAAAAGATTGGTGGCATCAGCCGGCAGGATTACGACGTAACTGCACTTCAGGTAAGTAATATTAGGGCCGATCTTTCCATTATTCAAACCGAAATTGCACGTACGGTTGTAAGGGCTCCTTTTGGCGGTAAATTAGGTTTAAAAGAAGTAAGCACCGGCGCTTACGTAACGCCTGCATCTGTGCTTACTTCTATACAAAAAACTACCGGACTGCGGCTGGATTTTAATGTTCCTGAAAAATACACCAGTCTTATTAAAAAGGGTCAATACGTAAACTTTAGCGTGGAAGGAAGCGAACGCGCTTATACAGCTGTTATTTTGGCCACCGAATCAGGCATTGAAGAAAGCACCCGTAGCTTAACCATTCGGGCCGGTGTAAAAGGCACCGAAACAGGGCTGGTTCCCGGAGGCTTTGCTAAAGTACGCCTGGACTTTGCACCGAACGAAGCTGCTTTGATGATACCAACCCAGGCAATTATTCCGCAGGCACGCGGTAAAAAAGTGTACTTGTATAAAGCCGGAAAGGCCGATTTTGTTGATGTTGTTACCGGCGTACGCAATGAATCGAACATAGAAATTACAGAAGGCTTGAAAAAGGGTGATACGGTAATTATTACCGGTCTGCTTGGCTTGAAACCCGACGCAAAAGTGCAGGTTAGAAAAGTAGTAAATGTAAAATAACGTTGGCTAAATAACTCAGCCAGCGTGTAGTTGAATATTTGCCGACAACATTTCCACTTAGCAGCCAATTAACCAAACCAAAAATCCAACCTATTAATTTCAACAATGAATATATCTGAATTAAGTTTACGGCGGCCGGTTTTAGCCATTGTACTAAATATAACCATCATTGTATTTGGGCTTATTGGTTTTAAGTTTTTAGGGGTTCGCGATTATCCAGCTATCGACCCGCCAAACATCAACGTGCGCACTTCTTATGGCGGTGCAAACCCAGATATTATTGAAACGCAAATTACCGAACCGCTTGAAAAGGCTCTGAACAGTATTGCCGGTATTAAAAATATCACTTCAAGCAGCAGCGCGGGTTCCAGCAACATTAATGTGGAGTTTGATTTGGGTGTAGATTTGGAAGCAGCAGCAAACGACGTTCGCGATAAGGTTTCGCAAGCCAGCCGGTCGATACCAACCGACCTTGAATCACCGCCGGTAGTTTCAAAAGCCGATGCTTCTTCCGATCCTATTATTTCGATGACGGTGCAAAGTAATACCCGCAACCAGTTAGAAATCTCTGAGTGGGCAAACAACGTGTTGGTGGAACGTATTCAAACCATACAAGGCGTTAGCGGTATTAATATCTGGGGAGAAAAAAGGTATGCCATGCGTATTTGGTTTCAACCCGACCGATTAAACGCTTATTCCCTTACGCCAAATGATGTGCAGCAGGCAATGCTGCGCGAAAATGTAGAATTGCCATCGGGCAAAATTGCAGGCAATGCAACAGAACTAACGGTGCGCACATTTGGCCGCTTAAACACCGAAGAAGAGTTTAACAACATTATTATTAAGAACGTTGGCGGCTCCGACGTACGCATTAAAGATATTGGTGAAGCGGTGTTAGGTCCCGAAACCGAAGAATCGCAACTGCGTGAAAGTGGCATTCCTATGATTGCCCTTGCAATTATTCCGCAACCTGGCTCAAACTATGTTTCTATTTCAAATGAGTTTTACAAGCGGTTTGAACAAATTAAAAAGGAAATGCCCGCCGACATCAGCCTTAATATTGCCATGGATCAAACCAGGTTTATAAAGGCTTCTATTTCTGAAGTTGAAGAAACGCTGATGATCTCTTTGGGACTTGTAATCCTGATTATCTTTCTGTTTTTTCGCGACTGGCTTATTGCTATTCGCCCTTTAATAGATATTCCCGTATCGTTAATTGGTGCTTTTTTTATCATGTATTTGTGCGGCTTTACAATTAATGTTTTAACCCTTTTAGCCATTGTTTTGGCTACCGGTTTGGTGGTGGATGATGGAATTGTAGTTACCGAAAACATTTATAAAAAGATGGAAGCCGGCATGGAAAAATGGCGGGCGGCTAAGGAAGGATCGAAAGAAATTTACTTTGCCGTAATTGCCACTTCCATTACGCTTGCTTTTGTGTTTTTACCTATCATCTTTTTAGAAGGATTTGTAGGACGCCTTTTTCGTGAGTTTGGAATTGTAGTTGCTGGAGCCGTGCTTATTTCCGCATTTGTATCGCTTACGCTAACGCCGGTTTTAAATGTAAAACTTACCAAAAAGGATATACACAAACACTCCTGGTTTTACAACAAAACCGAACCTTTTTTCAGAGGTATGGAAGATGGTTATAAGCGGGCGTTGGAATCATTTATGAAAGTGCGTTGGATGGCTTTTGTGATTATTGCCATTTGCGGAGCGCTTATCTTTTTTATTGGAAGGAGCATTCCATCCGAACTGGCGCCAATGGAAGACAGAAGCCAATTTCGGCTGCAGGTAAGCGCTCCCGAAGGAACTGCTTATGATTATATGGATAAATACATTGATCGTTTAAGTAGTTTCATGATTGATTCGGTGCCTGAAAAAACCACCGTTTTATCGCTTACCGGTATGGGTTCTACCAACTCGGGCTTTGTACGCGTAACACTGGTAAATCCAAAAGACCGCGACCGCTCGCAAAAAGAAATTGTAGAAATGGTAAACCGCAACCTTCCAAAGTTTAACGAAGGCCGCGCCTTTGCCGTTGAAGAGCAAACCATCTCGCAAAACCGCCGCGGCGGGCAGCCGGTTCAGTTTGTTATTCAAAATAACGATTTTGCCAAATTAACCGAAGTGCTGCCGCGGTTTTTAGAAGAAGCTTCAAAAAGCTCGGTGCTGCAGGGCGCCGATGCTGATTTAAAATTTAATAAACCCGAATTGCGCATTAGTGTTGACCGCCTAAAAGCAAGCGAGCTGGGCGTAAGTGTTCAGGATATTTCGCAAACATTGCAACTGGCTTTAAGCAATCGGCGACTTGGCTATTTTACAAAGGAAGGAAAGCAATACCAGGTAATGGGCCAGGTGGCGCGGGCGGACAGAGACGACCCTACCGACATTAAAGGATTGTATGTGCGCAATAAAGACGGGCAAATGATTAGTTTAGATAACCTGGTAACGTTTGAAGAAGCTACAACCCCATCGAACATTTACCATTTTAACCGCTACAAATCGGCTACTGTTTCGGCTGGTTTGGCGCCCGGCAAAACAATGGGCGATGGCATTGCTGCCATGCAGGAAATTAGCGACAAGCTGCTGGATGAGACGTTTGCAACACAGCTATCCGGCAGCAGCCGCGAGTTTCAGGAAAGCTCCGGCAACACGTCGTTTGCTTTGCTGCTTGCGTTGGGATTGATATTTTTAGTGCTGGCTGCGCAATTTGAAAGCTTTATAGATCCGTTTATTATAATGGTAACGGTTCCGCTTGCTATTGCGGGTGCGCTTCTTTCGCTTTGGATATTTGGGCATACCATGAATATTTTTTCGCAAATAGGAATGATTATGCTCATTGGACTGGTAACAAAAAACGGTATTTTAATTGTTGAATTTGCCAATCAAAACCGCCTGAACGGAATGGAAAAAGGCGAAGCCGCTGTGTATGCTTCTACGCAACGCCTTCGGCCCATTTTGATGACGAGCCTTGCCATGGCGTTGGGTGCGCTACCTATCGCGCTGTCGCTTGGCGCTGCTGCTACAAGCCGCGTTCCGCTTGGGGTTGTAATTGTTGGCGGCATCCTTTTTTCGCTGGTGCTTACCTTGTTTGTTATTCCGGCAATGTATTCGTACCTCTCCACTAAAAAGAGACGTAATCAACTGGAAATTATAGAAGAAGAAGACAGGATACTTGAAAAAGAACAATTATTACATCAATGAAACGGAACATTCTTATAGCTTTTTTAAGCCTTTTTACTTTTGCTACAAATGCTCAGCCGAGGCTGCTAACCTTAAATGATGTAATTGCCCAATCGCTGCAAAACAATTACGATATACAGCTTGTGCGCAACGATGCATCTTTGGCAGCTTTAGAATATGCTTATGCTAATTACTCGCTCCTGCCGCGCATAAATGCAAACGCCGGATGGGTTTTTAACAATGGAAACCGAAACGAAATACGCGGAAACGGAGATAAAGGTCAAGGTAAAATCAACACAAAAAACTTGGCCGCATCACTAAATCTGGATTGGACCCTTTTTGATGGGTTTCGAATGTTTATTGCCCGCGACAGGTTAAATAAATTAGTGGAACTTAGCGAACTCCAGGTAAAAGGGCAGGTAATAAATACAGTTGCCGAAGTAATGCAGTTGTATTTTGATATTATCCGTCAGCAGCAACAATTACAATCTTTATACGAACAAATGGCGCTGAGCGAAGAACGGCTAAAGCTGGCGCAGTATAAATTTGATATTGGGACCGGCGCAAAACCCGATATGTTGCAGGCGCAAATAGATTTAAATGCTCAACGTTCGCAGGCATTAACACTACAAACGGCTATTAATAAAGTTAAAGAACAATTGAACCAATTGTTAGTATTACCCGTGAATACCAATTTTGTGGTAGCCGATACAAGCATTATTTTCAATGCTGATATTACACTTGACTCAATCAGCAATGCCATTGCCACAACCAACCCCGATTTGTTAATTGCACAGCGCAACTTAACGCTTGCCGAACTCGATTTGCGATTAAGAAGGGCAGAACGCTTTCCTACAGTAGAATTTAATTCTGTTTATAATTTTAACCGTTCCATCAACAACGCAATTGTTAATCCCATTCAACAAAACCAATTGTTGCAAACCCGCGGACTGACCTATGGTTTATCGGCCACCATACCCCTTTTTAATGGGTTTAGCAACCGCCGTTTACAAAAGGCGGCGGAACTAAACATCCAATCGCAACAGCTTTTGTACGACAGAAGTGCAGCGCTTGTAAACACCAGCATCAGCAACGCTTATAAAGATTACGACTTGTATAAAAGAGCGCTTGCATTAGAAGAACAAAACCTTATTTTGGTGCGCGAAAATATTAGTATTGCACGCGAACGATACCGTTTGGGAATATCTACATTTATAGAGATGCGCGAAGCACAACAAAGTTTGGCGGATGCAAACAACCGCTTAATTCAGGCACGCTACAATATAAAAATAGCAGAAATCGAATTATTGCGTCTTCGTGGCGATTTGGTGAGATAGTTTTGATTTGATGCCTTTGCCCTTTTATTGTAGTTTTCAAATCTAAACAATGTTAGAACAAAACACCATAAACAAAAAACAACAAACACTTTCTGTCGGAATTATTATGGGCAGCGATTCAGACCTGCCGGTAATGAGGTCTGCAGCTGAAATTTTAACCTTGTTTGAAATAGGCTTCGAACTAACGGTTGTATCGGCACACAGAACACCGCAGCGAATGTTTGAATATGCAACAACGGCAAAAAAGCGTGGTTTAAAAATAATTATTGCAGGAGCCGGTGGTGCCGCGCATTTGCCCGGCATGATAGCCTCGTTAACTTCACTTCCGGTAATTGGCGTACCTGTAAAATCAAGCAACTCTATAGATGGTTGGGACTCGGTTTTATCTATTTTGCAAATGCCCGGCGGTGTGCCGGTAGCAACGGTTGCTTTAAATGGCGCAAAAAATGCAGGGCTATTGGCAGCACAAATACTGGGTACTTTCAACGAAGTTATTTCTGCTAAAATAGAAGCCTACAAACAACAAATGAATGATGAAGTGGAAGAAAAAATTCGCCTGCTGCAGTCTGATGGCTGGGTTAATGGTTTTGACCAGTAGCTGCAAACAATCAAACGTTAGCCTTCAACTACTTTCATCAAAAAGGTTGCACAATTTTCCTTCTGCATCGGCGCTGGAGTTTAAAGCAAATAAGCTGTATGTTTTTGGTGACGATGCGTCTTATTTGCTGGTAACCGATACTTCTTACAACACCCTCGAAACGGTGTCTTATTTTACAGACAGTTCATATCGCATTTCGAAAGATACAAAACCAGATATTGAAGCAGCCGCCATTTTAAACTATGGAACTGAAACATACCTTTATTCATTTGGATCTATGTCGGCACCTACCCGAAGGAGCGTATATGCTTTTGATTTAAGTGCAACACAAAAGGTATTAAAAAGCCGGTACAATTTAAAGTCTTCTACCCAAATAAAAGAATGGAATATTGAAGGCGCCACCTTTGTAAACGATGTGCTGGTGCTGGCAAACCGTGCTAATACTACTAACCAAACCAACTACCTGGTAATAGAAACATTTGTAACCGGCGATAAAGAGGCCAACAGCAAAGCAAAAGTGGTAAAACTTTCTTTGCCTAAAGGACAAATGGTAACTGGGGTTTCGGGTTTGTTTTACGAACCGGAAAACGACATATTGTTTTTTACCGCATCGGAAGAAGACACGCCAAACGCCACCAGCGATGGTGCTATTGGAGAGAGTTATTTAGGCTATATTGAAAACTTTTCGCGGAAGTTGTATCGCAAAAAAGTAAGTGCCAATGGCTTTCTAAAGCTTTCAAAAACCAGCCCTCTTTTTTTCAAACAAAAGATTGAATCTGTATGTGTACAAAGCGTTTCAGGCCAATCTGTTGTTCTTCATTTAGCAGCCGACAACGACAATGGAAAAAGCACCCTTTTTAAAATGCGGCTTACTTTATGAATTTTTCCTCAGCACCATAAACTGCTGTTCTAAAGAAAGCGAGTGGTTGTAAATTTCATCAATAAAACCGGCGCCCCATTTAGCATAAAATTGACTTACATTTTCTACGCGTTCCTGCAATCCGCCCCCGGGAAATAATTCTTTCTTCAATGTAGCGAGTTGGTTTTTCAAATCCTCATTCTTTCTTCGTTCTGCTCGTTGCATTTTACGTTCTACCTCTTTCAAATCTTTTGCTGCTTTCGCTTTTAAGGCTTCTACATGTTTCAATAAGGTTACATCAACGGCGGCAGCGGATTGCTTTACGCCATCATATAAAACACTTGTCTTTTGCAGTTCATTTTTAAGTTCGGGCCAAGCTCCTTTTTCTTTTATAATCGTATTTAATATATCAAATTCAGGTAAAAAAAGTTGCCCGGTTGTTAGTCTTAGCTTTTGCTGTAAATCGTTCTCCCTTTTATCAATAATTAAAAAAGAATTACGAAGTACAAGCACAGGAAAAGCCACTTTATAATGTATGAAAAGACCTTTTAATTGTAGCCAGTAAGCAAGTTCGCCCCCGCCGCCTATAAAGGCAACATTCGGCAAAATGGTTTCCTGAAACAGTCCGCGTAAAATTACATTCGGACTAAACCTTTCGGGATGTTTGTGCAGTTCGGCGCGCAGTTCTTCTGGCGAAAAACAAAGGTCTGTATTCACCACGTAAAAGTTTTTGTCTTTCTCTTCTATGCGTTCGCGAATGCTGTCTTTGAGATAAAACAAATTGATGCTTCGGGGCTGCGCCTGCACGTTGTATTTTTTTCCTAACTCAGTAGATGTTTTTTCTACAATGTCAGAAGAAGCCGAACGGAACAAATCGTCTTCAAAAACGGGCAGCATCAAGGCTTTCAAGCGAGCGTCATCTGCTATCAAAACAATTAATCCAAACCTTCCAAATAAGGCGTTAACCAGCTTTAACGTTGCCTCTTGAATAGTGCCACCTTTTTGATAACACTTTTCCAATAAAGTAATAAACTCCTGTCCATTTTTGGTAATACCAATTTGCGATTTCAGTTCGCTGAGCAAATTGATTAAGGATGCATCAACCACCATTCTTCCAACGGCCCCTTTTTGGTTTGTTTTCCATTCGTACTTTTTCCCTTCAACGTAAGTGTGATTTAGTTCTTCCAGGTCGGCATCCTCGCTACCCATGTAATATACAGGCACAAAAGCAGATCCGGGAAACCTTTCGGAAAGGGTCTTTGCAAGCTTAATAGCGTGTAGAATTTTATAAATAAAATAAAGTGGTCCGGTCAATATATTGGGTTGATGTGCCGTGCAAACGGAAAAGGTGTTCCCGCTTCTCAGCGCTTCTATATTATGTAATACAACTTCCGGCGCAGCAATGTTTTTGTATTGATCCTGCAACACGTCAACCAAAATGTTTCTGTTAATTGGCTGGTTTTTTCTTTGTTGAATTGCTTGTTCAACGCCGGCGATGTTTGGTGGAAACGAATAGAAGGAAGAAAGCAAATCATCTCCTGCTACATAATTTAATACAATTTGGCCAAATGAATGAGTGTTTTTATATGGAACGCTTTCTGCAGCAAACATGCGTTAAAAATAAACAATGCTGCACAATTGTTTTTTATTTGTAAGCTACCTGTCGGGCATGTACAACAGAAAAGATTCAGAGTAATAAAAAACCTTTAAAAAAGGGGTCCTTTTTACTGTCAGTTAAATCTGTAAAACGTTCAATTAAACAGGGCAGTTGCAAATTTCTTAATCACAGCCAAGCAACTCACAAAGTCTTGTTTGCAGTTCTTCTTCGCGGAGGTTTTTTGCAATAATTTTTCCGGCGGGATTGATTAGAAAGTTTTGCGGAATACTTTGAACGCGGTATTGTTGCGCCACTGCGTTGTTCCAAAACTGAAGATCGCTTACGTGTGTCCAGGCAAGCTTATCTTGTTTAATAGCTTTTTCCCAGGCTTCTTTTTCCTGATCCAGCGAAACACCCAAAACAGTGAAGTTTTTGTTTTTAAATTTATTGAACGCTTTTACAACATTCGGGTTTTCTTCACGGCAAGGTCTGCACCAGCTGGCCCAAAAATCTACCAACACGTATTTGCCCTTAAAAGACGAAAGCGAAACAGGGTTGCCCGAAGGATCGGCTTGCGTAAAGTCAAGCGCATCTGTGCCTATCGAGCCCACTTTGTTGTAGGCAATGTACTGCGCCAACGATTGTCCAATTCCGGAGTGTTGAATAGAAGTGTCGAGCATGTGAAAACGATTTTCCATTACCATCACGTTATCGTTTATTTGGGCTGTTACAAACAACACAAAGGGAGTTACGTACGATAAAGGCTTTTGGGCAACAAACGTGGCTACAGCGTTATCTACCAGCTTTGTTAACGAATCGTACCGGACCATGAACGTTTGTTTCTCGCGATCGTTGCGTGCTTTTTGCAACTGCGCGGCGGCAGCATTCAGTTCGCCAATCAGCGGGTTGAATTGTTTTCGAAAAAGGTCAAAATCTTTGTGCGACCCGGAGCCTTCAACCGCCAGGTTCTTAATATTAGCCTTTGTACCCGAGATACTGATCAATCCATTTTCTACATATATATGCTGCGGCTGTTCGCTGCCTATGGTAATCCAGTAAAGACCAGGTTCGGGAACTGTTCCTTCAATAGTAAAGGCACCGTTTTTAATAGGCGCTTTTGCCAACAACTGCGCTCCTTCCTGCGTGGATGTAAGCTTTACTTCACCACCTTCTTTTAAGCCTGTAACAGAACCTTTAATGGTAAAGTGGGGTGTTTGCGCAAATAAAATAGCGGGAACAAAACAAAGAAGAAAGAACAGATGTTTCATATTATTTGGGTTGGTGGCGTTGCTGCAATACAGCTACCACATCGGTTAACGTACAATCTTTAGCCTGCAATAATAATAAATAATGAAACAGGAGATCAGCGGCTTCGCCCAGAAATAACGGTTGATTAACGTCTTTCGCTTCTATCACCAACTCCACTGCCTCCTCTCCTACTTTTTGAGCGATTTTGTTAATGCCTTTATCAAACAAACCTTTTACGTACGAGGTGTCATCGGAGCTTTGGCGGCGCAGTTTGATGATGTCTTCCAGATAATATAAGAAATCCGCACTGTGGTTTCGTTCGCTCCAGCAGGTATCGGCACCGGTGTGGCAAACAGGCCCGGTTGGCTCTGCTTTTATCAGCAAGGTGTCGCCATCGCAATCTAACAACATTTGCTTTAGCCGTAGGTAATGTCCACTTTCTTCACCTTTGGTCCACAAGCGTTTTTTCGACCGGCTATAAAAAGTTACCAGTCCTGTTTCCTTGGTTTTTTCGAGTGCTTCGCTATTCATAAAGCCTAGCATCAACACTTTTTGCGTAGCTGTATCCTGAATTATTGCAGGTACTAAACCATCGCTGTATTTATTAAAATCTATATTCATTTTTTACTTATTTATTTATGCGGCTTACCCTTGCTGTTGAATCTTCAAATAGGAACAGCACTCCCGCTGCAAACTTGTTATCTGCATACCGTTATACCCTTTTTGAAGGGTTTTCATCTATAAATGTAAAGCTACAACAGCGAAGAGCTAAGAGAAAAAAAGCCCATCGCGAGATGAGCTTACTTTATATATTGATGCATTTTATTGCGGCATTTGCTGCGATGGATCTAAGCCCATTGGCATTTGAGGCTGTGGTGGTGGCGCATTTTTCACGCTCAGCACGGTTACATCAAATATTAAATGTTCATTGGGTTTAATATCTGGTGTAGGAGGCTGTGCGCCGTATGCCAGCGTGGCTGGAATATAAATGCGTCCTTTCCCACCTTCTTTAAACAGCCGGATGCCTTCATCCATTCCGCGGATCATTTGGCCAACACCAACCTGAAAACCAAGCGGATCGGTATGCTTGAAAGTAGTATCCATATTGCTATCAAACACTTTACCACCAAAAGTTTGACCTTTATACATAATTTCTACATACTTACCTGAATCTACTGCTGCGCCTGTGCCTGGAGTAGTTATTTCAACATACGTTCCGTTTCCAGTGCGCTGTGCATTAATACCCTTTTTGGCAAGAAATTCTTTAACCGCCACTTCTTCAGCTTTTACCATAGCCATCTTTTCTTTGTCTTCATCGGCTTTGGCTTCTTCGGCCGTATTAAACACTTTCAGCACTTTAAAAGTGGTAATCATTTTATCTCCGTTCTTGTATGTGGTTTGTTGTAAAATGGTTGGATCTTTCTTAATAAATGTATCCAGCATTTGTACAGCATACACGCTATCGCCTTCTTTCAGCATCGTAAATATTTCCGATGGATCGTAGGGCTTTTCTGATGCTTTGTTGATTTGAA
>JBBSRB010000071.1:0-15449 GCA_038243445.1 Chitinophagales bacterium
CTTATTAGAGCAAAAGATTGCACTGCTCCAAAAACAACTGGCCTGGGAAAAGCTGCGTGCCGATGCTCTGGATACAATGATCAATATTGCGGAAAAACAATTGGATATTTCTATCAGAAAAAAGTCTGGCTCCCAACAGTCAACCGCCTTGGTTCGTGTCTTCACGAACAAAAAAATCATCAATAAAACCTTTGAAAAAGGGTGCAAGGGTTCCCGGTAACGCCTGGGATTACGAAAGTTTCGTTCACAATATTTTCAATTTTTCATTCAGAAAAGTAAGCTTTGACTTTCTAAGAACACATCTGGTAAACACACGACCAACATATTAGCTGTGCGGCACCGGACACAAAAAAGCAGGCCTTTTGTTTTTGGCCTGCTTTAATAAAAAATCGACTTCATATTTATTTTTGACCATCTACTTTCACCATCCAGCCATACTTATCTTCCCGCTTTCCTTCCCTGATGTCGTTCAGCCATTTTTTAATTGTAGGCGCTGTTTTCCATTCATCAACATTAAAGTTCATTACAAAATCTTTATAGCGTAATTCTTTTATCATAGAAATGGTGGCAGCCGTTCCAGTGCCGAACACTTCATACAAAACGCCGGCTTTATAAGCATCCATTAATTCATCTATACTTATAGCCCGTTCCTCTACTTCAAAGCCTGCTTCTGCCAACAGCGTAAGCGCACTGTTTCGGGTAACGCCGGCCAAAATAGTGCCCGCACCCAAATCGGGTGTAACAGCTTTATCGCCAATAATAAAAACTACATTCATTGTGCCGGCTTCCTGCACATATTTATGTTCAAACGCATCTGTCCATAAAACCTGGTCGTACCCTTTTTGCTTTGCTTGCGCGGTGGCATACATGGCTGCACCGTAATTACCCGCCGCTTTTGCATAACCTACGCCGCCGGGCACGGCACGTACATAATGCTCTTCTACATAAAGGCGCATGGGCGTATTGTAATAAGGGCCGGTAGGACTTAAAATAATCATGAATTTATAGGTTTCCGAAGGGCGAACGCCAATAAGTTCATCGGAAGCAAACATGAATGGGCGGATGTAAAGCGAATGATCTTCTTTTTGAGGAATCCAACTGGCATCCAGCGCCACCAATTGCTTTAAGCCGTCCATAAATATTTCTTCGGGAACCGCCGGCATTTGCATTCGCTCTGCCGATATATTAAAACGGCGGAAGTTATCTTGCGGACGAAAAATAGAAGCATTTCCTTCATTGTCTTTATAGGCTTTAATTCCTTCAAAAATAGATTGCCCATAATGAATAGCAGCCAACGAAGGGCTTAACAGCAAGGGTTGATACGGTTTGATTTCTACATTTTTCCATTCGCCGTTCTCATAATCCGCTTCCAGCATGTGATCGGTAAAAAATTTTCCAAAAGGCAGGTTTTCAAGATTTAGATCCTGAAGTTTACTGCGCTCAATTTTGTTAACAGTAATGTCCATAGTTGTTGCAAGCATAATCGTTTAATTTAGCGGGTCAAAGAAAGGAAAAAAAATTCAGACCACTAAACAAACAGACTGCAGATGAGCTTAAATTCAGTAAACCTAACACCGGCCTTATTAACCAGCCTGTATGAAAAAGTGCTTGTAGAAACTGCTGCAAGTAGCATGCCCGCAAAAAACGGTTTGCGGTTTATGGGTAACAACCAAAAAAACATTCTTATTGTAACATCTTCGGGCACCGATGAATTTTTATCAAAAGAAGAAACCCTTTTCTTAGCGTCTGTTTTAGCAGCCTGTAAGCTTAGTTTTGATGATGTGGCGATTGTTAATTGGGAAAACGTACAAACCGACGGCAAGGAGATAGCCCTGGAACTGCAAAGTACCTTTGTAATATTGTTTGATGTTAGCCCTGATGTATTTGGATTACCTATAAACTTTCCTCAGTTTCAAATTCAGCAATTTAGCGGCCGCACCTATTTACACCTACCCTTTTTAAAGGGTTTTGAACAGGACATAGGGTTAAAAAAGCAATTATGGACATCTCTTAAACAACTTTTTCAGCTTTAATTATGCAACTCATTTTTGCCTCCAATAACCAACACAAAGCAGAAGAAATTAACGCTGCGCTGCCGCAACATTTCTCTATAAAGACGTTAAAAGAATGTGGAATTGACATTGATATCCCCGAGCCATTTGCTACGTTTGAAGAAAACGCCAGAGAAAAAGCGCAAACCATCTATCAACTTACAAACACCAATTGTTTTAGCGAAGACACCGGACTGGAAGTGGAAGTTTTAAACGGCGAACCTGGGGTGAGGAGCGCCCGCTATAGCGGCGAAAGAAGCTCATCTGAAGACAATATAAATAAGCTTTTGAAAACCCTCAAAAAAGGCCTCTCCAGGCAAGCGCAGTTTAAAACGGTTATCTGTCTTATTTTTAATGATAAAGAATACCTTTTTGAAGGCGTTTGTAAAGGTACCATTACGGAAGATCAAACAGGCAGCGGCGGTTTTGGTTACGATTCCATTTTCAAGCCACATGGCAGCTCTAAAACATTTGCCCAAATGACCGTGGCAGAAAAAAATGAGTTCAGCCACCGGAAAAAAGCGGTGGACAAACTGGTAGTATTTTTGACTACTTTAGCACTAAATAAATAATATTGAACGGTTTAAGCAACCAAATAATTACAGAGAGCGACTTAATAGCGGGATGCATTAGCGGCGACAGAAAGGCGCAATATGAATTGTACCAGCGATTTGCCCCAAAAATGTTCGGCGTGTGCCTGCGCTACGCCGGTACAACCGATGAAGCCGAAGACGTGTTGCAGGAAGGCTTTATTAAAATCTTTAAAAAAATCAGTTCGTTTAGAAGCGAAGGCTCTTTTGAAGGTTGGATACGCCGAATTTTTGTAAATACAGCTATTGAGCATTTCAGGCGCAAAACGTACTTGCAGCCAATAACTGAAAAAGAAGAAGTAAACGTAGAAACCCAATACCTTTCCGTACTGGATAACCTGGCAGAAAAAGATATTATTAAACTGGTACAACAACTTTCGCCTGGTTACCGAACCGTTTTTAACATGTATGTGGTAGAAGGTTATACGCATAAACAAATTGCCGATATTTTGGGCATTAGCGAGGGCACCAGCAAATCGCAATTGTCGCGTGCAAAAGTTATTTTGCAGGATCTGGTAACAAAACACATTGAAAAATACAAGCAGAAGCCTAAATCATGAGCAATCCGCTTTCACATAAGTTGTACAATTTTGAAGAGCTACCACCCGCAAAAAATTGGGATGCTATTGCTGCTTCTTTAGACCAGCCGTCGTATGCCGACCGGTTAGCTAATTTCGGGCAAGCACCAGATGCCGGGGTTTGGGATAGAATTGAACAGCAAATTCATAACGAGCCAGGTAACGCCAGAGTGGTGCCGTTCTTTAAACGTTTTAGCACCGGTGCAAAATATGCAGCCGCTGCCGCCATTTTAATATTACTCACAACAGCCATTACTTTTTTTGTAAATGGAAGCGGCTCAGCCGACGAAATGGCCCGCCAAACGCCGCCGGGGCCTACTACGGAAAAGGCCGAAACCACCACACAACAAGAACAAATTCCTTTACTGCCGAAAGAGCAACAACCAGAGCAAAGCAATAAAGCTCAAAGTAGCACGCAGGCGCCTCAAACGGCTCAGCTAAAGGAAAGAAAGATAAAAACTGCCCGCTATATTACGGTTGCTGATGAAGAAGGAAAAAAAGTTCGTCTTTCTAAAAAGGCGTACACTGTATTTAATTGCGCCGAAAACAGTGCTGCGGCTAACAATGAACGCTGTAAAGAAAACATTCAGCTAATGCAGCAGAAAATGGCTGTTTCACTATCTCCCTCAGGAGATTTTGGCGGATTGATAGACATGCTGAAAACCCTGGAGGAAAACTAATAAGTTTCATGGCGCGCATTAAGTTAGAGCTTCCACTCCACTTCTCCTTTGCTACAAACATCGCGGTACGCATAACCGATGTAAACTATGGTGGGCACGTAGGCAACGATACGATCTTATCGCTTTTACAAGAAGCCCGCATGCAGTTTTTACATCAACATAATGCCACAGAGCTAAACTTTTGGGGCTGCGGCTTAATTATGAGCGATGTGGCTATTGAATTTAAAGCCGAGGCTTTTTATGGAGATGTATTAACAGCGCAAGTGGCCGCATCGGAATTCGGCCGAGTAGGATTTGATCTTTATTATTCACTGTCTAAACAAGTAGATGACAAACAAGTAACGGTTGCGGTTGCTAAAACAGGAATGGTTTGCTTTAATTATCTAAACAAAAAAGTAGTGGCTGTACCATCAGGTGCAAAAGAAGCGCTTACCGGCCAGGGTCGTTCCAAATAGCCCAACTTTCTTCGGCTTGCAGCAAAAGCATTTGATGGCCATTACAAATTTGGGCGCCCCGCTCCAATCCACCAGCTAGAAATTTTGTAGTTGCAGGGTTGTAAATCAAATCGTATAAAAGATGATTTTCGGTTAAAAACTGGTATGGAAGCCCGGGGCTTTTTTCGATGTTTGGATGCATGCCAAGCGGCGTAGTATTAATAATTAAAAGATGTGTTTTCATTATTTCCTGAGTTAGCTCCTCGTAACTAATGAACCCTTTTGAAGCAGTTCTGGAAACAACTAAAAACTTAATGCCCAATTGGGATAACACAAACTGAACCGCTTTAGATGCACCCCCGGAACCAAGCACCAGAGCAGCAGCATGAAAAGGTTTTAAAATGGGGGTGAGTGATTGTTTAAAGCCCACCACATCGGTGTTAAAGCCGGTTAACTTTCCTTCCTTAATTTTAATGCAATTGCAGGCACCAATTATTTTTACTGCTGCATCAATTTCTTGCAAAAAAGGCATCACAGCCTCTTTGTACGGTATGGTAACGTTTAAGCCAATTATTTCGGGATGCCTTTTTATAAGGTTTTTTAGTTGATGAATTTCTTCTAACTCAAAATTTTTATATTGGCAATCAACTAACTCTTCTGCAACAAATTTTTGAGTAAAGTAAGAGTGCGAAAACGAGTGAGATAAAGACTTTCCTATAAGACCGAAAAGCTTCATTGCGCTGTTTCCTTATCTAAGTAAAGGTGAAACGAATCGCCACGTAAACCAATGCGCATGGCTTCCAGCGGAAGCACTTCGTTGGGCGCAATATTTCCAAGATTTACATTACAGCCAATAAGCTCTATAAAATAAAGTTGCTGCGCTTTTTGTGGCGCTTCCCATATAATTTTTTCGGCTGGTATTTGCGTTAGTATTTCCTGCACCAAACCCTGGCGCACCTCGCCGGTGCCGCGGTAAATACCTACGTTACCCGCTTCTCTTGCCTCGGCAATTACATAAGCCGAACCTGCATCCAGCTCTGCCCGCATTAACTCTATCCATTTATACGGCGGCATAATGTTGGTGGCATCTTTACTTCCAACCTCGCTTAACACGGTGCTATGCTGCGCTAATTTTTCTATATAGCCGCATTTTTCTGCATGCGGAATGGTTATAGAACCATCGCTTACTTCTACATAGCTAACGCCAAATTGTTTGCAAACAGCAATGTAATCTTCAAATTGGTTTCTGATTAAAAAGGCTTCAAAAAGGGTACCTCCAAAATACACGGGTATGTTGTACGAACGATATACTTCAAGTTTTGCTTCTAAATTTGGCGTTACGTAAGAAGTGCCAAAGCCAAGCTTTACAATATCAACATGCGGGTAACAAATGCTCATGAAGTTCTTTGCTTCTTCTACACTAAGCCCTTTATCCATTACCATAGTGAGACCCGATGGGCGAGGCTTTAACGTACGATCGGGAATTTGCGAAAGAGTAAAGTTCATATAGGTGCAGTGGTTTTAAGTTGCCGGCAAAATTAGGAAAGTACGGCCAACTAATTAGTTGGAACGTTTGCGTTTGTTTCGGGCAATAATATCTACCACCTGCTGGCTTTGTAAAATGGAAGGATGAAGCGCTATAAACCTGTTAAGCATTTTTGGCGCTGATTGCAGCCCTTTTTCTAACTGAATCAGCGCCTCTTTATGTTTGCCTAATGCAAACAATACCGCACTTAAATAATACACGAAAATGGGTTTGTTTTCGGTGTGTTCCAGCGCTGCATTTACCTGTTGGCGGGCTTCTGTATAAAATTCGGCCAACAATAAACACCTAATAAGCGCTTCCCAACCGGCAACCCTTTTTGGCTTTGTGCGCACCACTGTTGAAAAGTAAACTATTGCTTCTTTATATAAACCTAGTTGAAGCTTACACTCGCCGGCTAATAAATTAAATTCCGGTGCCAACCGATTAATTTTTAGAGCCGCATCTAATTGCTTTAGCGCACTTACCCAGTGTTCTTCGTTAAAATATGTACAGGCTATTTTATAATAAAGCTTGCTGTTATCGGGGTTCAGGTGCGATGCTTTACGATAGTAAAACCTGGCCTGCGCAAAGTTTTTCAGCCTGTCGTAGCAATGTCCGATAGCTTCGTAAATAACTTCTTCAGGTTTTGAAATCTCCAACACCTTTTCAAGTGCTTCGATGGCTTCTTTGTACTTTCTAAGCCTTATGTAAGCATCTCCAATGTTGCGGTAGGCATAATCAAATTTCTCGTCAATTACCAAGGCGTATTGGTAGGCGTCAATAGCCTTCTCGTATAGTTTTAAACCCTGGTAAGCAGCGCCTAAATTAAACCACGCCAGTTCGTTGTACGGGCTTTCATCTATAATACTTAGATGCAGCCTAATGCTTTCTTCGTTTCGCCCGGTAAAATCGGTCCAAAAACAAATTTTATATAATGCTTCTTCATTTGCCGGCTCATCTTTTAAAATCATTAAAAGGCAATCAAACACTTTATCAAATTCTTCATAGTCGTCGTACACATCGGCGAGTTCAAAAAGAAGTTCGGTTTTTTCCTCGCCTTCAAATCGCACAATAGCTTCTTCTAAAATAGTTACAGCTTTTTCCTGCAAGTCTAGAGCAAGGTAAGCGTCGGTTTTTAATATGTACAGATTTATGTCCGTTGCATCTAAAGTTTCGGCCTTGTCTAAAGATTCGAGTGCAGGATAGTATTTGCGCTGTGAAAGGAGAATATCTGCTTTTCGAATAAGCAACGAAGAAGAAAACGGGAAGTACGTAATGCTTATTTCGGCTGCTTCCAGCGCTTTTTGAAAATCTTCTTCGTCATCAAAATAATCAATTATTTTTTCAAACGATTCTTCTTCTAAAAAGATTGATGCCCTGCCGTTCCGCAGGCTCTCGTACTGTTTCAACAGTTCTTTTATGCTTCCTTTATCGCTTTGGTACGGATCTGTAATCATTTTGAAAATTGAAACCGTTTAAAATAATGCACAAAAAAAGCCAGCTTTTCTAAACTAAAAGCCACTTGCCGCCGTTAATATAATGTAGAAATAAATGCGCGAAAGTTTTTAAACGTTAAAATTATTTCTTAATTTTACACTGTTAATGAACAAAGCAACTTACAATATTACAAGAAAATTAGTTACACTTGTTTTAGTTACTGCCTCGGTGGCCGCTTTTGCTACTATGGATTATGGTGGCGGTAAAAGATTGGTGGCTCACAAACAAAGTCTGCTAACCTATACTCCTACTTATAATTACAAGAGCTTTTCGCTTAAATCCAGCTATAACTACCGTGGCAAAACTATTTTCAACCAGGCGGTGTCTGCGGGCAGGTACCTTCAAACAAATAATGTGGTAACTTACGAATTAGGAAATGCCACCTACATTTTACCCATGAAAAAGAAGCTTTTGCTGGAAAAGATTAGGTTTAACCCTGCTCCGGTAATTCGCTGATTATTGTCCTTTACTTTCCTCATAGGTTAACACTCTATAACCCGTTTTCGGTAAATCAAACTTTGCAGCCGGCACTGTGCCCGTGGTTATTTTAGAAACGGTGTAGGTGACTTTTAAGTTTCCCATAATAGATTCATACTCCATTGCCAACCCACGCAAAGAATTATTGCCATACTGGAAATCGTTGTTTTCGGGCAACAAGTCGGTGGTATACCAAACGGTAAAGGTGCTTCCATCAGGCAGCTTTCCAATTGCTTTGGTGCATTTGTAACCTAAAATTGTTTTTGTTTCATCGGTGTATGTAAACTGAACATTGTCGTTTTGTTTATTGGCTTCTTTCCAGTTTGCAGGCGTTAGCTTTATTAAATACTTCTGCTCTCCGTATTCCTTTAATATAAACACAGCGTTTTTTACGCCATCAATAATTGTAGATTGGGTGCCCAGCGAGCTAACCATTTCTGTACGGCTTTTTGCGCCCTTTAAATAAACTGTGCTGGTAGCGCCATCAAAAAAATCGGCTGCCCTGGGCTTGTCTGAGCCTGTGTTAATTACAATATCATAAGATATAATACCTTCAGAAAACTTCTTCTGGGATATAGCAGAAGCCGAAAACGTAAAAAAGAAAAGCAGTGTAAAAATATTTTTCATAATTATTTATCGGTGTTAAGACGGGTCAAATATCAGATTTAGTTGCTTATAAAAAAATCCCGCGTTAAAGCGGGATAATAAACGAGGCTGTTATTTCCTGGTGCGCTGCTGTTGCAACTGTTTCTGCTGCTCCTGCATTTGCTCCATCCGCTCCTGCCATTTCGATTTTGTTTTCGGCTTTTTACGGTTCTCTTCCATTTTTGCCAATATTTTTTTCTGATCAATAATATAGGTTTGAATAACAAACTGCAGAATTAAAGTAATTAAGTTTGAAACGGTGTAGTACCAGGTGAGCGCCGCCGGCTGCGAGTTAAACACAAACAAGAGGATAATAGGAAAGAAATACGGCATGTACTTCATCACCGGGTTGTCCTGGTCGGGTGTCATGCTCATGCTATACACCGAAATTAAAAAGCTGGTGATGGTAGCAGTAATGGTAAATAAACTTACATGGCTGCCATAAAAGGGAATGCTAAACGGAAGCGAAGCAACAGAGTCGTACTGCGAAAGATCGCTTGCCCACAAAAAGCTTTCGCCACGCAAATCAATGTTTGAGTTAAAAAAGCTGAATAAGGCAAAGAAGATAGGAATTTGCAACAGTGCAGGCAAACATCCGCCAAACATATTTACACCGGCTTCTCTGGAAATCTTCATCTGCTCCATACTAATCTTCTGCTTGTCATCGCCATACTTGGCTTTGAGCTTATCAATTTCGGGGCGCAGTGCTTTCATTTTGGCGCTGCTTAAATAGCTTTTGTAATTCAGCGGCGAAATCAATAATCTTATAAAAAGGGTAAGTAGTAAAATTACCACTCCGTAATTAGCGGTAAAGTTTCTAAAAAACTCAAATGCCGGGTAAATTATAAAGCGGTTAATGTACTTTACAAAAGCAAACATACCGCTGCCAAGGTCAACCATGTTTTCCATGTGGTTGCCGTACTGCTTTAATATTTTGTAATCGGCTGGGCCGTAGTAAAAAGCAAGTGGTATTGTAGCATTGTTACCGGCAGGAAGCGCTACTTTTAAATTAGCCGTAGCCTGTACAACGGTGTTGCCGGTTGTGGGACTTGTCCATTGCATGCTGCCCGACGAAAAGTTGTTTTTAGCGATGAACGCAGTATTAAAAAACTGTTGTTTTACCGCTACCCAATTAATGGGTTCGTCAAAGGTTTCGCTGCCGTCGCTACCTGCGCCAGACGAGTTAAAATCGCCGCCAGTGTTGTAAGCAATTTTCGACTGCGTTTTCTCGTACCCCAGTTCTTTTTGTAATTGCAGCGCTTTGTTCTGCCATGTAAAGTTAATTGTGTTTCCGGTAAACAGCTGACCGCCGCCGGTTACGCCCAGGTTAAAATCAACCAGGTACTGGTTTGGCTTTACTGTAAACTGATGAACGAGTTTGGTGCCGTTAGCTGACGGTAACTGGTAGGTAATTGTTTGCGAACTGTCCTTATTAGTAACTACCTGCCCGCCTGAAAAATAGAAATTTGCGACATCGTTTGTTTGTCCCGGTGCTGTATTCACCGTATAACTTAACTTATCATACTCGGTGGAAGCTAAGCGTAGGTTGTTGCTGTCCAGGCCTTTATAGCCTTTAATTTCTACCCATTGCGGCTGACCACCTTTGCTGGTAAACGCTATTTTAATTAGGTCGGTTTCTACATAAGTCAGTTGTTCGGTGCCGTTAACACCATCTGCAAAGCCACCGGCAGCCGTTTTTTGGGCAGCTGTGTCTATCGTTACTACATCGGCCCTTTTAGCAGCGGTATCAACCGGGCGTTTGGCCATTTCAATTGAATCAAGTCTTGCTTTCTCGAGCTGAAAAGCCTGCTGTTCGCGGGTGGTAAAATAAAAGTATCCAATGAAAAGAAGTGCTAAAGCAACAAAACCGATGACGGTATTACGATCGAAATTCATTAGTATAAATTAAAGAAACAACCAAACCACAAGGGCTTTTGAAGCTCTTTTTCCTTTTGCCTGATTGTTTTAAAGTCGGCAAATATAAGCAGAACTTACCTGATGGATTGGTTAATTAGTGCAGGAGGAATAACCAGTTGCTTATCAACGACTTTTTGCCAATTCACTGCGCCTGAATTAAATCATTTCGCTTTGTAAAAGCGGGTTTTTGGCCGCACTGCGCCTTTCGTTAAATTCCCTGGCTGCTTTTACAAAGTGGGTAAAAAGGGGGTGCGGTTCCTCCACCGTACTTTTAAGTTCGGGGTGGTATTGACAACCTACGAAAAAGGGGTGTTCGGGAATTTCCACTATTTCCACCAGCCCTGTTTCGGGGTTTACGCCGCTTGCAATCATTCCGCCTTCTTCGTATTGAGCTAAAAACTCGTTGTTAAATTCGTAGCGGTGCCGATGCCTTTCAGAAATAAGATCGGTGCCATAAATTTCGTGGGCTAGCGTACCTTCTTTTAAAATGCATGGATACGCCCCGAGGCGCATCGTTCCACCTTTTGCGGTTATTCCTTTTTGTCCTTCCATCATGTTAATCACAGCGTTTTCCGATTCGGGGTTCATTTCGGTGGAATGCGCATTCTTTATCCCGAGCACGTTTCGGCCATATTCAATTACCGCCATTTGCATTCCCAGGCAAATTCCAAAAAAAGGCAAGCCCGTTTCGCGGGCATATTTTACCGCTTCAATTTTACCCTCTATACCGCGGTTGCCAAAACCAGGCGCTACCAACAATCCATCAAGACCGGAAAGTTTCTCCGCCACGTCATCGGGCGTAATAAATTCCGAATGAATGGGCGTTACCTGAACCTTGCATTCATTCAACGCTCCGGCATGAATAAACGATTCTAAAATTGATTTATACGCATCCTGAAGCTCTACGTATTTCCCTATCAATCCAATATTCACCCGGGCTTTTGGGTATTTTAATTTATCTAAAAACTGTTTCCATTTTAAAAGATCGGGCTCGGCATAGTTGGTAATGTTTAGCTTTTTTAAAACAGTTACATCCAGCTTTTCGTTCATCATTAAAATGGGCACTTCATAAATAGTGCTTGCATCGGGCGCTTCAATAACGGCTTCTGTTTTTACATTGCAAAAAAGCGCAATCTTACGCTTTATATCGTCGTTTAAAGGTTCTTCTGCCCGGCAAACAATTACATCGGGAAAAACGCCGCTTTCGCTCATCATTTTCACCGAGTGCTGCGTAGGCTTTGTCTTTAGTTCTTTTGCAGCCTTTAAATACGGAATAAGGGTTAAATGCACCACTAAAAGATCTTCATCGGGCAACTCCCATTGTAATTGGCGAATGGCTTCTATGTAGGGGAGCGATTCAATATCACCAACGGTACCACCAATTTCAGAAATAACAATATCGTATTCATTTTTTAATCCCAGCAAAACCATTCGGCGCTTAATTTCATCGGTAATATGCGGCACAACCTGAACCGTTTTTCCGAGGTAGGCACCTTCGCGCTCTTTATTGATAACGGTTTGATAAATTCTTCCGGTAGTTACATTATTTGCCTGCGACGTATAAATATTTAAAAACCGTTCGTAATGTCCCAGGTCCAAATCGGTTTCTGCGCCATCTTCAGTTACATAACATTCGCCGTGTTCGTAGGGGTTTAACGTGCCCGGATCTACATTAATATAGGGATCGAATTTTTGAATGGTAACCCGCAAACCCCTTGCCTGTAAAAGCTTTGCCAGCGAAGCTGCAATAATGCCTTTTCCTAAAGAAGATGTTACGCCGCCGGTAACAAAAATATATTTAGCCATATTTTATGGTTGATGAATGGTTGAGTTTTTTAGTTGGTTTTGGAACGGGCCACATCGCTTTACTCATCATCTGTTGTGTCACACTCTTGTACGTTCAGTAATGCTATTGAGCTTGCCGGCTGACCAGCGGAATGGTCTATAATTCCAGAAAGGTCGTGCAAACCTACATTAATTTTGCGGCTTTAAAAACAGGATTGTGCTTCCGGAAAACAGTCTTTTTATAATGTTGGTACAGCTCAACCAGACCCTTTTTTGCATGTTTTTTTCAAAAAATTTTCCAGCTTAAACCTGGGCAATTAAAATGTGAAACGATGAAAAACTGCCCAAAAAGGGTCAACTTAATGAGGTAGGTTAAGTAACATCTATAGAGAACCTTTAAGTAATTTAATTATTTTATGCTCTTTTCCCTGAAATACTTCCGCATAATAAATTCCTGCTTTATAGTTGTCTCCAAAATAAAAAGGTTTGTCAGTTGAAATTAAATTTCTCACCTCAACAACTCTTCCTACAACATCTAAAATGCGCAGATTCACCGGACCATTGCTATTGGATGTAACATTTAATATAAAATGCTGAGAAGTGGGGTTAGATAATACGCTAACATTTAATTTTTTGCTTAAACCTTCCCGTATGTTAAACGGCAATGATTGTGTAGCAGTGCCTTTTCTACTACTAATAGCAGCGGAAATAGCAGAAGAACTGGCATCGGAATATATTAAATTGCTGTACGTTACATTGCTCAACACATTCCAGTTGTTCCACTCTGCATTGGCATAAGCATTAGTACCTCCATAAAGGCTAATCTTAATGTATTTCATTTTTGACTGAAGAGGCGCGCCATTTACCACTACTTGAACTTCATCAAAAGAGGATGCTCCATCATTATCTGCTACGGAAAGCCTGAAAGTATAAACACCTTCTGTAAGATTACTCAAAGTAGTAGCTGCCACTGAACTATTGCTGAAGGCAAACTGAGATGGACCTGAAATTTTTGTCCAGGAGTAAGATGCTATAACGCCATCTTTGTCAGTTCCACTTCCTGTAAGCAAAACACTGTTGTCAGGAAGGGTAATTTTTTGATCTACGCCTGTATTGGAAAGAGGCAATTGGTTTGGAGGTGAAGTATTGCTTTCTTCTGTTAAAACAAATCCATTTAGATAATTATAGGTATTTACGTTTGCTATGGAAACCGACAATTTACCAAAGGAATCTGCAGTAAGGCTGGTAAACATTGCTTTATTTGTATCATTTTTATCCGTTACTATTATTACTGATGTGTTTTCCGCCGTGAACTTGGTTGCGTTACCGCTATTGTTTCTGGTAGCCCACATTTCCAAGCTATAAGTTTTTTCTTTAGAAAGTCCGCTGAAAATAATTGTTCTCTGTGTACTGCTATAAGAAGCATAACGAAGTACTTCCGGCGGTGCCATAGTTCCGCCGTAGCCGGAACCATTGTCTGCTAAGGTGTTTTTTGATATGGACACACTAATGCTGGAAGTTTCAGCATCGCTATATTTTAATAGTCCGGAGTTTAATGAACGGCTTACATTCCAGTTGTTCCAGGCTGCATTATTATACCCATTGCTTCCGCCATAAAGGTTTACCTTAACCATCTTGCCTCCTATAAAAGAAGTGGCTGCTTTTACAGTAACTGTTACATCATCAAACGAAGTGCTTCCACCGTTATCTCTAACCAGTAACCGAAAAGTATAAATACCTTCCGAAAGTCCTATAACAGTGGTTGATGGTGATAAAGGTGAAGTAAAGAATGCTTCTCCTCCTTTTATTTTACTCCAGGTGTAGGTCAAAATGGATCCATCGGGGTCCAAGCCACTGCCTGTCAGGTTCACTGTATTTACCGGCAGTGTAATTGTTTGATCGTTTCCTGCATTGCTGATTGGCGGCTCATTCCCTGTTGAAACTTCTTCCTCCGAAAGTGTAAACCCATTTAGATAATTGTACGAATTTGCATTTTTAATGCTGATTATTAATTTTCCTTCGGCAGAAGAACGGAGGTTTTTGAAAAGAACTTTTTGAGTTAGATTTTTATACGTGGTAACTGTTTGCACGTATCCATTAATAGTAAAAATAGTAGCATTCCCGCTGTAATTATTTCTACTTGCGTAAAGTTCAAGGCTGTACGTTTTTTCTGTTGATAAGCCATGAAGCGTAAGTGTTCGTTCGGCGGTGGCATTAGAAGTGTAACGTAATACTTCTGCCGGAGCCATTCCACTGCCGTAGGCGGTGCCGTTGTCGTTTATGCCGCTGCTTTTACTTAAAGAAGCAGTAATTTTCGAAGCTGTTACATCTGCAAACCTAAAAGTACCGGAGGTTAAAGAGCTACTTACATTCCAGTTGTTCCATTCTGTATTACTATAACCGTTAGAACCTCCGTACAGGTTAACTTTGATAACCCTTGGAACATTCTCCGTAGCCAGCGTTCTTTTATATAAAAGCATCCACTCAAACACATTTAAATTATTTTCCTTAAAACCAGGGTTATAAGTAGCTGCCCATGCATTATGCGAAGTAGAATGAAAAATAGTTTTTTTGGCCAAAGGGGTTGGTGCAGGCGCCTCGTTTATATAGTCAACATAAGTAGTTGTTGTACTGACAGGAACAGTAAGGTCGCCGTCGTTATGGGTGGCCCATACAGGCAGGTTTGAGGCGGCAATAATCCGAGTCTTTACTGTATCCGGCGTACCAGACCCACTTACCGGAACTAACGCGGCAATTTTATTGGCGAAAGCCTTGTTTGACCCGGTATAATCCCAGCAGGCACCGCCACCCATACTGAAGCCCGTTAAATAAATACGGCTGCTATCTATGGGGTAATGAGCGAGAACGTAATTCAGAACACTGTCAACATCTATAACATCAGGTCTCGGACCAAATTGCGGCGAAATAACAATGAAGCGATGTACCTGATTATTTATGGTAAACGATTTTGGGAAACCTGGCTCATTCATCACTTTTGGTAAGCCTCCTCCAATAATTCTTAACAACCCAACGGAATCACCGCTCCCGCGTTCACTATTTCCATGTATGTACAGAATTAAAGAATAAACTGCGGTGCTGTTTGCATTGTATCCCTCAGGTAAATATTCGTAGTAACCGCCTACTTTACTGCTTAATGCTACATAACGGGGTGAACTTATTTGAGCATTGCTATAAAAAGCAATGAAGAAGAATAGCGAAAAGAAAAAGCGTACTGAAATTTTAAGCATGCGTTTGTTTGTAAGTATAAAC
>JBBSRB010000072.1:0-15211 GCA_038243445.1 Chitinophagales bacterium
ACTTCTTTATAAACGCCGTTAATTGTAAATGCAGGTTTGTTTTCGGCAGTTTCAAAAACGTATTCCACTTTACCTCCACTGGTTAACTCGTTTGTTACGCTTACTAATTCGTTATCCATTGGTCGCCACCAGCTTTTCAAGTCCTCGGCGGTTGTCCAGGCCTGGTACAACCGGCTTACGGGCACGCTAAAGTTTTTTGATGTTTGTAGTTGTGCCCCTTCATTTGCTTGCATAAAAATGTTTTTATTTATTCTATCAAATCTTTAGCCGCGTTCTGGCTTAACCAATTTTTGTACACAGGAAATAAATTTACAATTTAAAATTTCCGGTTATTGAAACACTCAAAAAAGGGCTGGCAAGAAAATTGAAAGCAATTGTTTACTTAAAAAAAAGGAGGCATTTTTATGGCAACAAATTATAACCCCGAGCACAGAGAAGGTAACGTAGCATCTGCAATTGAAACGCAAACCGCAAAAATACCTTCCGATGTGTTTTTATGGGCGGCATTAGGCTCTATGGCTATTTCGGCCGCACTGCAAATTGCGGGTGTTGAAAAAAGAAGTTTATTCGTGGGTCAATGGGCAGCGCCGTTTTTAATATTGGGGCTGTACAATAAGTTGGTAAAACTCGAAGGGCACGACGGAACAGACCAGGCGTAACAAAAAAAGAGGCTTTCGGCCTCTTTTTTTTGCTTTATTAAACTCTGTTTTTAGTAACCAGGGTAATACTTTTTACCGTATACCAATACGTTAGCACGCCCTTTTAAAATGTTTCCGGTAGTGCGGTATCTAAATTCAATTTTAGAAATTGTGCGCCCATCGCGGGTTAACTCAATTAGGCGGCTATCCTGGTTTGCAGGTACCACCAAATCGATTGAAGGCTCTAACTTATCGCCATTTTGAAAATAAATTTTAAGCTCGTTAATCCGCACTTCTCTTTCTTCTACTCTAAAACGAATATCGGTAAACTGGTTTCTGCTGGTTACAATAATTTCATCTTTATCGCGTACAAAATTTACTTTTTCCTCGCCCAATAATTCCCACCCTTCTTCTACAGAAATGCTGCGGCGAGATGTAAAGCAACCAGAAATAGTAATTACCATAAAGGCTGTAAAGAGTACGTAATAAAGAGCACGGGAAGTAACAAACTGTTTCATAAAATTTTTTTCTACAGGTATTCGAGATTTGTTCCTAGTGGTTCAAAGGTACAGTATCCAAATCTTCTATTTGTTGTTTATAGGCCTTGGGTAACAGCAACCATTTAATTATCCAATGCAGCCGCAGCATACGGCTGGCTTTATAAACCGGCACTACAGGACGAAGAAAAGAAAAAGAATTGAACTGCAGCAGTTGTGCCACTTTTTTGGGCACTACCAGCTTTTGCGCTTCCATCAACAATAGAAACCGAATGCGGCCTAAGTGCTTTTTGTATTGTAAAAACAAATCAACCGTATAGCGGCTTTTTGCCAGGTCGTGCTCCATGTGGCTTTTTCTCACCGGCAACCATTGAGCGTACGTTGGCGGCAGCTGTTGTACACCCATGCGCAGCCCCATTCGCATAAACACATCGTACACTTCGTTTTTTTCAGCAGCAGTTAGCTTTCGCTCCAGCAATTCAAATGCAGCAATAGAATAATCAATTAGCATAAATAGCACATCACGGTACGCCCAATCAGGTATAGTGGCGCCTCTTGCTTTTTCAATGCCCGAGTGAATGGCGTTAATTTTATCAATAGCATTTAGCGCATCTTCCTTTGGCAAAAAAATAATTTGACGTGCATACGACACGGTAGAAAACAAGCGGCCCAATGGATCTGCCGGCAAGCGACCTGTAAAGTACAACCAATCCACAGCTTTATTGAGCGCAAATTCGGCAGCTGCGCCGGCAAAAATAAAAAGAATCGTATCTCCCTTTCCCCAAATACGCCGCACAATTGAATCTTTTGATACAAAGGCTTCCATGTTGTAAGTAACAAAAAAAAACCGACAAGAAACAGGTGAAAAAGGTTTTAAAAAAAATCAGATACGAAAATGTGATATCAAACAATCTTATAAAAAGCAAAAAAGTTTACATCAAAATCGTTCAAAATTTTGATGCAAACTTCTGCTAGGCGTGAATACCCTTTTTTAAGGGTTTATAGATATTTTTATGATTGCAAGATTTTTAAAATAAGAACCTGCTACTTGCATCAACAAATGCTAAACGCCGGTATCTGTGTCGGTATCTCGCTGAACGGTTTTGGTAACGGTAACTTTATCAGTAGAAGTTGATGTATCTGCCGTGCTGCGACCGCCGCCGCTACGGGTAAGCGCTACTAAAAGCAAAATAAAAACCGCCGCTCCGGCAGCCCAAACCCATGGCGAAGCATACCAATTATCACCCGCAGCGGCCGTTGTAATTTCGGTTGAAGAAGACGATGAGGTAGTGGAAGACGAAGTGGTGCTTCCACTGTCTTGTGCGCTGATATTTGTTTGTAAAAAACAAAGCAATAAAAACATCAAAAAAGATTTGAAAACAACTTCAATGGTTCCTTGTTTCATAAATGTAAGTTTAGCGGTGATGAATGCTTTTTTAAGTTAGTCAAAATAATTAACCATAGCACCCATTCAACAACTAAGCCAACCACAGCAGTAAGGTACTTTGTAAAGTTTCACCTGCGCTTTTTAATTGCTTTTTTACGTACTTGTACGCTGTTTCCACCCCGTTAATTATCCATTGCAAAAAAGCCAAACAGGCCTTAATTTGTGTTTGAAGAAAATCCTATTCATTAAAACCACCAGCTATGCCTCGCCAAAGTTTTCTTTCAACAGATTTTTTTGTGGAAGGAGCCGAACTGGAAACTAAAGAAGCCGTTTTAGAAATTCCGCTTTTCGCCACTATCTTTTCTTTCTTTGATGAAAACAAACTGCTGCAATACCTACGTTTTTTATACAAAGATGCAAGCGGCAAAGAACACTTTATAGATGTGTCTTTTATTTCGTTAAACGATGGGCATACACGCGTTACGCTGCACGCCCGCTACGCCAATGGTAAATCTTTTTATAAAGATCCTTACATAGAAAACGCGTTGGCAAACTTTGAACGGGCTGCAAATGCTGCGGTAATGGGGTGCCAAAAAAGTTACGTTGCTGCCCAGCCCAAGGTGCCTAAAACAACGAAGCTTTTAAAGTGTGTCACGGCTTTGGCTTATTCAACGGGAGTGTTCTTTTTTTTAAAAAAGTAAGGGTACCCCTTTTGTAAAGGTTTTTCTTAAATTTTATCCGCCAATCTGGTTTTTCATAAAGCTTTCAATAGTACTGCACGGAATTAAAAAAGGCTTTGAATTTATTACAATATTCATTTGCTGGTCCACAACGGTGTATGATCCTGCAATGTTATTTCCAAAAACCGAAACAGAAAACTGGCCGCTGCTGGCATCCCCATTAAACTGCCCGCCCTGGCTTTGCACAGCCGAAGTGGCTTTGTTTAATACATTCTCAACATCGCCCGAAAAAGGAACAGAAAAGTTACATGCTGCCATAAAATAGGAGTTTAAGTAAAGGTTTCAATTATTAACCCCCGAATATAAAAAACAAAGACTGCAACAAGGCAGTCTTTATCTTTTTTTTGCGAATTGGTTGGTTTAAGTCTCTCTCAAAAGAGTGTTTTGGAAAAATAATCTTGGTTGAGCGTTAGTTTTAATTGCGACCCCTTTACGATGTTGGTTTTGGTTTTTTAATGGATGTTGGTTAATTGCAGATCAAAAATAATCACCAAAACCATCAACTCCGCAGTAATTAGCTTAAGCCGTTTAATACATCGTTAAAAGGGTAAAAACCGCCGACAAAATTCTTTTCCCATCACCCAAAACAAACAGTTTAAAGATTAGTTAGAGTAATACAAAGACCCTTCGCTAATAATTAGTCCAAGTTCGCATGTTATTTTTGTGGCTTGCTTGTGTTGCGAGGCTGGGCGGCTAACGGTGGCACCTGGCGCCACATCGCTAAAATAAATGGTTTGCTTATTCACCACTTTACCAGCTTCGTCGCGGTATAAAACGTTCACCGCCGTTGTTTTTAAAACCTTGTTGCTTTTATTTTCAAGCGTTACTTCTAAATTAAAAATACCTGCACCGTCGGGGTTGCTCGAAAAGTTCGACCGCAAGTAAACCTGTTGTGTAACATCCGGTACATTTTTCTTTACCGCCGTTGTATCTTTTTCCTTAATGATTATCGCTTTTTGAATCTCCTTTTCTTTCGGCTGACTTTTCGTTTCTTTTGCGTCTGTAATCAACACTTCTTCCGCCTTTGCTGCTATCTTTTCTTCCTTTTCAACTATTGGCGATGGCGTTTTAATTTCTTCAGCAACACTATCTTGAGGCAGCTCTTTTATCCATTCAATTTCGCTGTCGACGTTTGTATTACTAACGGCAACTGCGTTTTCAGATCCTCTTTCCGAGCTGGTAATTTCGTTTCTGCCATATTGAGAACCTGGTTGTTTAAACAGAGGCGCTGCAAAAAATGCAGCGGCTACCAAAAGCACCAATACGCCCACTGCCACTAAACTTTTGCTTGCAGCGCCCGACCCTTTTTTTAATCTTTTTGAACTTTTCCGACCCGACGAAACAATATCGTACTGTTCTTCGGACGGAATGGTTTTTTCCACTTCTAAAAAATCGGCGCTCACCAGCGGTGCTACGTAGGCTGCCGCGGGAACTGCTTCTTCTTGTGTTGTAATCTGCGTGGCAAAGGCCTTTTCTTTTTTGTGATATTCTTCATCCAGACCAGGTGCGTGTTGCGGTGTTGTTGGGGGCGCACTTACCTCGACTGGAGCAGAAAAGTCACTTTCTTTTTTTGAAATTTCAGATATCGGAGCCATTTCGGAAGCTTTCACTTCATCGAAAGTGTGCATTTCCGTTGAAGTTGGGGTTAGAAAAGGCGAGGTTTGAGGCGCAGAAACAAGAGGTTTCAACTCGTCTATTTCCATCGCGTACTGCCAACCAGCAATACCATTTTCCTGGTGTACAATATCTCCGGCCTGCAACCCGATGGACATTATTTCTACTAAATTATAAGGTCCTTCCTGCTTATTATTTCGAAGAACGATAAAGGTGTTTTCCATAGCAACATTTTAAAAAAGAAGATTGCTTTTATGGATGCATAAGCTGTACCTATTTTTGTGAAAGCGCCGTTATATAACAGCCTTTTAAGCATTGTGTGCCAATTACTCTTTAACGGGTTGCTCCGCTAATTTAGTGGCTTGAGCCAATTCTTTCCTATCTGCTTTTGGGGCTTCCTGAACTTTCTTCAATGCCGGACGAAACGCAAGGTGGGTAAAGGCGGCAAAATGATCGGAGCCGTTTTTAGGCATACGCTTCATTTCGATCAATCCAAAATGTTCGGAACAAAAAATATAATCAAGGGGAAAGCGAATAAACCAATGATGTGCGGAAAAAGTACTGTAAAAGCCGCGTCCGCGCCGTGGATCTAACAAGCCGCTTGTTTTTCTAAACATTTCGGTTGTGTAACTCCAGGCTACATCATTCAAATCGCCAAAAACAAAGCAAGGCAGTTTGCACTCTTTAACCTTAAGCGCTACTTTCATAAGCTCTTTATCTTTTGCTGTGGAGTAGCGGTTTTCGCCGGGCACAGGCGGCTCGGGGTGCAGCCCCCATATTTGAACTCTCTGTCCCGATGGCAGATGAACAATGGCTTGAATAGAAGGAACATCGTCTTTAACTAAAAAATTTATTTGATCTTCTTCTATTTCAAAGCGACTATAAAAAAGTAATCCATAAGTATTTTCCTGTGGCTGCGCTAAACGATATGGGTACCCCTTTTTTAAAGGTTTTAGGCCTTCTTCCCATGCCTTGTTGGTTTCTAATAAAAAAATTACATCCGGATCGCAAGAAGTTATTTGTTGCAGCATTCTATCAAATTGCAGGTTTGTTTGCAACACGTTTGCGGCAAATATTTTTATTTCATTCATTTTATCGCCCGCTTTAACCGGAAGCATTTCTTTTTTGCTGATAACGGTATAAGGCATCACTTTATAAAACAAGTAAACAAGACAGGCGCACAATGCGGCAACCATCAGTTTATACAAAAGCAAGGGTAGCGGCCAATAAAAACTCCAGCCTCCCAAAACAAGAACTACAATCACAATTTTTTGCAGGCGCGGATATTCGAACACCTTAAACAACCAATAATCGTTTTTTATAAGCGAAATAAAAACAGCAATAATGAGTAGGATACTGATCACAGACAAAAAAATCATGGGCTAAATATCTGATTTTATAGGAACATATGAAAAAGGGTTGTTTAGAATTTAAACAGTTGGCGAACATTACAGCAGCCAAATAAATAGAATGCATCTGCCCTTTTTAAACTGCCGGTTAAACAACTTCGCGGTGCAAAAAATTTAATGCCGGAAAAACAATCCGTAATTGGCGGAGGAAAGCAGCCCTTGCCATTGCTCTATAACCCTTTTATAAGCACGGCCAACCGGCATAATATTTCGATCTAAATCAAACAAGCCCACTTCGTGAATATGACCGCGATCTTCGCGCAGCGCTGTATCCCAGTCTACCTGGTGGGTTAAACTATACCAGGTAAAACCAATTACAGGCACTCCATCCTGAATTAATCGGTGCAGGTTGGCCCATTCTTTCCATAACCAACTTACCGAATCGGGGGCTGTTTTATTGGTTTCGGTGTGCATAATAGGTAAGCGGTAGCGACTGTAATACTGGTGGGTAATTACGTAATATCCAAAAATTTCGCCTGCGGCGGTAGTGGTTCCATTTGGCAACACAAGGTGTTCGTTGGTAGCATAATAATCGTTTCCCATAACGCAATGCGCATTAACCTGGTTGCGGTCAAACCAATGGTATTCTTCTTTTGTCATTCCGTTTTCCAGCAAGTACTCGTACATGCTTACTTTAATGGGATAACCGTAGGTAAGATCCAGCGCAAGAAACCGCTTTTGGTTTAAAAAATTAGCCAGCTTTTGCACTTCTGGCCGAAAGGGGTGAAAATATTCCGATGACTCGCTTTGAATAAAAACGGCATCGCGCCGAACCTTTAAAATTTCGTGCATAGCCAGCATATTGGCTTTGCACATGTGTTTTAAAGCGGTTACAAAAGCGCGGTCGCTGCTTAAGCATTCGTTCCACCAGCCATACTGCGCCGAAAACATGGCAGTAATAAAAATCTCGTTAATTGGTGTATAAAATTGTAAGTACGGAAACCTTTGTGCGAAGGCCCGGGCATACTCGGCAAAATATACTGGAAAATCGGGATTTTGAAAATCGCCCAACCAGTCGGGCACGCCAAAATGCAACAAATCAACAATAGGAATTATACCCAACGATTTTAATTTCTGAAACGTTTCGTCGGTAAAACTCCAATCGTACTTTCCGGGTGCAAGGTGTGTTTTATAATAAGGAGGGCCGTAGCGCAGAAAATCAATGCCCATGTCCTTGGTCAAATTAAAATCCAGTTCCCAATGACGGTAATGGCCACACTTTTCCATTTGGTCAATCCGTTTGGTAGTGCCGTCCGGCATTAATATGTTGGGATAACTATTTTCTATTCCGGTTGCGAACATGAAGCGATTGCCAATCATCCGTAAAATTTATATTAAAAAAAGGGTACTGCACCTCACTGCATTAAATTAGTACCATGCACAAAAGCCCCCGTGTTTGGTGTCCAGGAAGCGTAACATCATTACTTAAAGGCTGTTATTGTCACCGCTATTTTGCGATACACTTTCCCGCTCGCTACGTAAGCGTTCAGTGTCAGGCTCCTGACCAATGGCCTCATCGCGTTCCTGTTTTGTAGGGTTGCTTTCATCGTTTACTGTTACTACACCGTTCGTTTGATTCTCTTTTTCTAGTTGTTGATTACTGCGCTCTTTACTAATTGCCATGATGTATTTTTTTTATTATAGATCTTCGCCCTGCTCTATTGGCTTTCCGCTTTCTTTGCTAACATCCGCATCTACTTTCTTTCCTTTTTGCGATTGTTGGGTGAACTGCACATTGTCTTCCGAAGGCTCTTCACCGGGAGCTTTGTCCACCCCTTGCGGGCCATGCCCCGGCGATTCTTCTTTAACTGCGGCACTGTTATCTTGCTGATTGTTATTTTGCATAAAAAAACTTTATTCGTTACTTAATTCAAAATCAATGTTATCGCGACCGGTGAGCCGGCCAGCGTTTATATCGTGCAAATCATCGTTTGATACTTCCCTTGTTACATCCAGTGTTGGATCTACGCTTTGATCGTGCTGATGTTCTTCCGGCGACTGTAAAGTAGAATTAGAAGTAAGATAAATTGGAGTTCCTTCACCCGAAGAGCGGTTGCTTTCTTCAATGCTGCCTTCATCGTTAGAGAGATTAGGGCTCTCGATGATTTGCCCTTCCTTTAAATTGTTTGTTTTGCTATTTTGCTCCTTCATATACTTATATTTATACGGTAGATGCTTAAAATCTGTGCCACGAAAAAGAGTGGTGCTTTTACGCCTGTTCAATTGAATTTTAATTTTATGGTTTGTTTTACAGCAACACTTGAAAAGTTTGGGCAGCAGGGCGAAAAAACCGGCTGGACGTATATTGCCGTTCCGGCGAATATTGCAAGCAGTCTTAAACCCGGAAACAAAAAATCGTTTCGGGTAAAAGGAGCTTTAGATGCACATAAAATTAGCCGCGTGGCGCTAGTGCCCATGGGCGAGGGCAACTTTATTATGGCAGTTAATGCAACTATGCGTAAAGAAATTTGCAAAAACATTGGCGCAACCATCTCTGTTCAGCTGGTAGTTGATACAGAGGAGATAGCCCCTCCTGCAGAACTAATAGAATGTTTGCAGGACGAACCGGAAGCATGGGCGCAATACCAAATAATAGCACCTTCACACAAACTTTATTTTACGCGGTGGATTGAAAGCGCAAAAACCGAAACAACAAAGTGGAAAAGAATTGCCCAAACAGTAACCGCCTTGTCCGCAGGCAAAAATTACAGCGAAATGCTCAGGGCTTTAAAAGCCCAAAACAAGGAGCAGTTACAATAAATAGAAGAAAATGCAGACAGTGCATATCATAATTAAAGGAAAAGTACAAGGCGTTTTTTATCGCGCAAATGCTAAAAAAAAAGCAGATGAATTAGGTTTAAAAGGTTGGGTAAAAAACACCGGCAAAAACGGTGTCGAATGTGTTGTTTCGGGCGGGCTAAACGAAGTGGCGCTTTTTATTGAATGGTGCAAGAAAGGTCCTCAAAAAGCTGTTGTTTCTAGCGTTACAGCCACGCCGGCAGAAGCGCAATACTTTCAGCAGTTTTCAATTGTAAAATAATTACGTACCAGCAGTCCTACCCCTTTTTTAAAGGTTTTAATCTATAATTATTATCATCAATACTAATTTAGATTAACCTCCTTCCCCATCGGTGATTTCGCTGCCAATGCCCTTTTCTTTTCCCGTATCTATAAACCCATTATCGATATTTTCGTTTGCACGCGGATTTGGATTTTTTGCCCGGACTAAATCCTCGCTGTCAATCGGTGTTGCCGGCAGAGCCGCTTCGTTACTCTGATCTTGTTGAAAATCTTTTTCGGGACTATTTTGCTCTTTGTTCATAACTACACAACGTCAATATGTATGCCATTAGAAAAACAGTATAACAACTTTTTACTTTGCGGCAAAAAGGAGTTTTCTAAAATGCAAAACGCATGATCTTTTTGCACCAAACAAGCTACGCAAGTTGCAGTAATTGAGCGATGATTTTTTCGAGGTCTATTCCTTTTCCTAGCACACCAGTAAATAAATCGCCTTCTGCCCTTACCCTTTCAAGCATGTTTTTAATGGTGAAATTACTTATCTGCAAACCTTTTTTTACTTCATCCCAGTGAAGCGGTGCAGAAACGGGTGCACCCGGTTTTGGACGGCAAGAGTACGGTGCACAAATGGTTTGAATAGGCCTGTTTTGTAAATAATCTAAATAAATTTTATCGGGCCGTTTTAAGGGGCTTCTTTCCAAACTTGTAATTAAAGGCAACTGATCGTGTACCAGGTTGACAATTATTTCGGCAAATTGCTTTGATTGATCGTAGGTGTAACGGGCACCAAATGGAACATAAATATGCAAGCCTGTAGACCCAGAAGTTTTTACAAACGAGGGAATTTTGAACTTGTCCAACACGTCTTTTACTACCAGCGCTGTTTCAATTACCTGCTCAAATGTGTTGGTTCCGGGGTCCAGGTCAATCACGCACCAGTCGGGGTTATCTGGCTTTTGAATTCGGCTGTGCCAGGGGTTCATTTCTATACAACCTAAATTGGCCATATACAGCAGCGACGCCTCGTTTGTGCATACTAAAAATTCCTTAATTTCTCCTCTCGAATCGCTAAACCGCCGGTGTGTTTTCAACCAGCTTTCGCCCTTTCCTTTCATGTCTTTATGGTAAAAACTGTTGCCTTCAATTCCGTTTGGATGACGGTTTAAGGATTGCGGGCGGTCTTTCATGTAAGGCAAGATATAAGGAGCAATGCTGTGATAATAATTCAGCAGATCGCCTTTTGTAATTCCCTCGGACTTCCAGTAAAGTTTTTGAATATTACTAAGTTTTAACTCTTGCTCATCTACCATCACATGGGCTTCTTTTTGGGAAAGATCAATAAAAGCAGGCCCCTTTTTTACACCTTTTTCGATCCGTTTAATGAGCGGCTTTTCCGTACCCTTTTCTGTTGGTTTTTCTGCAGCTGCCTTGTGTTCGTCCACATTTAAATCAACAATAGTTTTATCTTCCCGCAAGCCCTGAAACGATGGGTGCCGCATAACACCTTCTTTTGTCAGCTCGGTATATTTTACCTCGCACACTAAGTAAGGCGTTACCCACATGGTAGCCGCACCGGTGTTTGGCTCTGTAGCAAAAGGGCATTTTTCACTAAACAGCGGGTTCATTTTTTTAAACAGGCTTTTTTGTACCCCGGCGGTAAAGCCAGTGCCCACCTGGCCAATAAATTGCAGCCCGTTTTTACCGGGCAAACCCAACACAAGCGAACTAAACAGCCGGTCCGTTCCCGCATTCTTTGTGTAACCGCAAATAACCGCTTCGTGGCGTTCTTCGGCTTTAATTTTAAGCCAGCTTTTTGTTCGAATGGCTGAATAATATGGCGCATCTTTTTGTTTTCCAATAATTCCTTCTAAGCCGTTTTGCTGCGCCACTTTAAAAAAATCAATTCCGGCTTCGTCTATCGAGTCGCTAAAACGAATGACACCATTTTCAGGCATCAATTTCATTAAAATCTCTCGTCGCTTTACCAAAGGCAGCTCCATTAAGGTATAACCATCAACCCATAAAAGATCAAAAACAAAATAAACCAAAGTACCCTTTTTCTCTACTTTCCAGTTTTGCAATGCTTCAAAATCGGCGTGGCCCTCTTCGTTTAATACCACTATTTCGCCGTCTACCAAAGCGTTTATTCGCCACTCTTTTAAAGCCTCTGTTATAGCACTAAATTTGGCATTAAACGAAAGATTGTTGCGCGAACGAAGTTCAACATCGGATTCTTTTAAATACGATAGTGCCCGGTAGCCATCCCACTTTATTTCAAACTGCCAGCCTCTTGCGTTAAACGCCTCGGCCGCAATACCGCTTAACATGGGCTTAATGTTTTCCGGCATTGGAGCTTTTAAAGTAGCCGGTAACAATCGTTTTATTAGCTGAAGCGCTGTTTTAAAATCCTGCTCCGGTGCAAGATTAATTACGATGGGCTTTTCTGCTACGGGTTTAGCAGAAGGTAACCTTCTTAATCCTTTTAAAGAAGCTTTTGCACCCTTAACTGAACCGCTTTTTGTAATTGTGGCTTTATTCATTAGCATAAATAAATGACGAAAGTCTATGCCGCTGAAATACTACTGCGTTATAAAATCGGCTCTGCTGCGCACTGCTAAAAGGCTGCAGAATTTATGCACGCTAATCCACACCTTTTTTTTAAATTGTGGATAAGTGTGTGAATTGGTTGATTTACAATAAGTTCGTACTTTTTTAAATCTTTTGAAATGAGTAGAAAATTTTCCGCATTTTGCCAAATGGGCATAAAAAAAGAACCTAAGTTCTAATAAAAAAGTATGAAAGAAAAACCTAAGGTGCCATTTCCTCAACAATATCGGAAAGGTCAATTTGATTTAAATAAGGCTGCAAAGGTTTAGTAGAAAAGAAACTTCGATACAGAATTGCTTTTGGGCTTCCTTTAAAAAAGAAAACTTCAGTATAAAAATTATCTACCTGGTAAAGCATTACCTTAAACATGGCCCACTTTCGTTCGGCCAAAAAAGAAGCGCTTCTTAACAGCGTTTCTTTTTTTCTTTGTTTTGTAAGGCTGCCGAACAACTCGAGAGTCATAACCAGAAGAAGTTTTATTACTTATGCAAAATAAGTGCCATTGCAGATCCAGTGCGCCTCACCAATAATGCAGCTCCCGCTTGCCTTTTTTTTCTTAAAAAGGCTTTTTCGATGTAATGTAAAGTGTTACACATTTTTAATTAAAGCGACTAGTTGAAACTGTTGTCACAAACAAAAAGGTCTAAAAAAGATGCAAAAAAGGGTCTATATTAATTATTACTGTTACTGAATAAAATTCATCTTTGCGCCTCTAAAAAAGCGCAGCATGCCCAGTTCCCGCAAAGCGGCAATCAGTTTTATTTTCTTTACGTTATTGATAGATGTTACCGGGCTTGGATTGATTATTCCGGTGCTGCCGAAGTTAATTGAAACTCTTATTGGTACTGATGATATTTCATTGGCATCGCAATGGGGCGGCTGGCTTACGTTTGCTTACGCCATTATGCAATTTATTTTTGCGCCTGTTGTGGGCGCGTTAAGCGATCGGTTTGGGCGGCGGCCGGTGCTTCTTTTTTCGTTATTAGGCTTTGGTATTGATTATATTTTTTTATCGCTTGCACCAACCATTGGCTGGCTGTTTGTCGGCCGGATCATTGCAGGAATTACGGGCGCTTCTTTCACCACCGCATCCGCCTACATTGCCGATATCAGCGCCCCGGAAGACCGCTCCAAAAACTTTGGAATGATTGGCGCTGCGTTTGGCCTGGGGTTTATTATTGGGCCGGTAATTGGCGGATTATTGGGTTCTTACGGCCCGCGTATTCCGTTTATGGTGGCGGCTGCTTTAAGTCTTTTAAATGCTCTTTACGGTTACTTTGTTTTACCCGAATCGCTTGCAGTAGAAAACCGGCGCAAATTTAGCTGGCGACGAGCAAACCCGTTGGGCGCCTTTAAGCAATTGCGCCGGTATCCGTCTATCAGCGGACTTGTTTTATCGCTGGTGCTGGTGTACATAGCAGGGCACGCCGTTCAAAGTACTTGGACGTTTTTTTCAATTGAAAAATTTGGCTGGAACGAAAGTCTTATTGGTATTTCGCTTGGTGTATTTGGTTTACTGATTGCCATTGTACAAGGAGGTTTAATAAGAGTGATTAATCCAAAACTTGGAAACAAAAGAACTGTATATATAGGATTGGCTCTGTATGCTTTGGGTTTATTGCTATTTGCCTTTGCAACAAAAAGCTGGATGATGTTTGCCTTTATGATTCCATACTGCCTGGGTGGTATTGCAGGGCCGGCACTTCAGGCAATTATTACGGGCCACGTGCCCGCCAACGAGCAGGGCGAATTACAAGGTGTTTTGACGAGTTTAATGAGCGCGACTTCGATTGTTGGGCCGCCCTTAATGACAAACCTTTTTGCTTTTTACACCGGACCTTCCGCGCCGGTTTACTTCCCGGGTGTGTCGTTTTTGTTAGGGTCGTTGCTGATGCTTGTCAGCAGTATAATATCATACGCCGCTTTGCGGCGGTAGAAAAAAGCGGCAGCTGCCTGATGTTTACAGCACGGGTAAGCGGGGAAGGAGGTTAGTCAATTCTTTTAAACATCAAGAGAAACAACTCCTTTTTGATGCCTTTTCTCAAAATATTAAACCTTTAAAACCTTTAAAAAAGGGTATAAAAAAAGGCATCGATGTAACTCAATGCCTTCACTCTTTTATTAAAAATCGTTAGTGTGTATGTGTTGATAAAGGCGCCATCTTAATTACTTTGCATTTATTTAAAAGCGTAATAATTGGATAACACAAATCAAACTCGCCCTTTCTTGCGGCAAAATTGCTGCGGGATGGATACTTGTGATGGTTGTTGTGGTAGCCTTCACCAAACATTAACCAGTCAAGCTTAAATAAATTTTTAGATGTGTTGTCAGTTTCAAAATTAACATCGCCATACTTATGTGCAAACCAGTTAATAATAACACCATGCATGGGACCCATACTGGCATGAATAGGAATCAGCAAAAACCACCAGGCCGACGGAGCAAATGCAACATAAAACGCAATGTACACGCCAACCCAAAGAATCCTCGAAATCCAATGGTTGCCCATTGCATCGAACCATTTCCAATCGGGCACGTTCTTTTTAAATTTTTCGTCCACAGGCGTTGCGCCAGTTAAAATATTAGAGTACACATTTTTCGTGCGCCACATCATAGCAAAAAAGTTTTTGTCGTAACTCGGCGAATGTGGATCAAGTTCGGTATCGGTATATGCATGATGCATTCGGTGCATAATGCCGTACGCCCGGGCACTCAGGTACGATGAGCCTTGCGTAATATAAGTAACAACAAAAAAGAAACGTTCCCAAAAGGGGCTCATGGTAAACGAACCATGCGCTGCATACCGGTGAAGAAAAAACGTTTGGGAAAAAAGAGACAAATACCAATGAAGAATAAAAAAAATAAGAATCGCAATCACAACTACTAAATTTTAACGTGCAAAATTAAATACAAAAAGTGTGCACAAAAACTGATAATCCTTAACCTTTACAATCAAAAAAAATAATCACCTGTTCAAGCACCCTTTTTACAAGGTGCAAAGGAAAGCCGTATGTGGTACATAATTTAGTTAAAGCTTCAAAAATTTTTAAAAAAGATTGCCCGTTTTCATTTCCAAACGCCTGCGTTCAAAAAATGGATCGAGGTTTAATTTAAGTATCCCAAAACTCTTTAAAGTTTTTTTAACAAAAGCTGAAACTGTTTGCAGGCAGGTAGCTTTTAATAAATGATCGAAACAAAACAACAAATTACATATGCATTTTTAAGCAAGCTATTTGCCTTTTATTGTAATTTGTTTACTTTTGTAAAAATGGCATCAATCTTGAAAGAGGGTAGCTAC
>JBBSRB010000073.1:0-15071 GCA_038243445.1 Chitinophagales bacterium
CGGCGGATGGCCAACTGAATATTTTTATTTACAATTTCTCTGCGGGAGTCGAGTGCTACAATTATATCATCGGAACGGCTTTCTATTTCAAACGAAATAATTGTGTTATCGGGCACTACAATGGGCCGAACATTTAAGTTATGCGGTGCAATGGGCGTAATTACAAAACTGCTTGCTTCGGGAAAAATAATTGGACCCTGGCAGCTAAGCGAGTAACCGGTTGAGCCCGTAGGCGTTGCCACAATTAATCCATCGGCCCAATAGGTATTCAGCAATTCGCCATTTAGGTACGTATGTATTTTTACCATGGGCGATACATCGCGTTTATGAATGGCAAACTCGTTTAGCGCATAAGGCACTTCGTTAAAAAGCGACAGGTTAGAATCCATGTGAATAAGTGCCCGTTTATCTAAAATAACAGAGCGGCGGGCTAATGCTTTTACCGCCATCGACACTTCGTCGCGGCCAATACTTGCCAAAAAACCCAGCCGCCCAAAGTTTATCCCTACTACCGGAATATTTTTATTGCGCACCAGCGTTACGGTATCTAACAAGGTTCCATCGCCGCCAAGGCTTACTAAAAAATCAATATCGGTGGTTAAGTCTTCGTACGAAGAAAATGTTTCTATTGTGTCGGGCAGGGAAATATGGTGGCGGATTTGGTTGAAAAAAGGGGCAAAAACCACGGGCGTAATACCTTCGGATTGCAACTCATCAAAAAAAAGTTGCACATCAGATTGTTGGCTTTCTACTAATCTACTATATACAGCTACTTTCAAATTTTATCTTTTCAGCAAAGAGGCCTGCGGCTTGCAACGGCAAACTCTTGTTTTGTAAATATAGATTTTTTGGGGGAAACAGGGTGAGGGGCGTTGATTGTTTGCGCGGTTGATTGTTTGCGCGGTTGGTAGTTGGTGGTTGCTGGTTGTTGACAGATGATAGATGACAGTTGACAGTGAATACAGGAGGTTGTTTATTGTTGGCCGTGGCGGTTGATCATTGGTAAACCTTTTAATTGGCATCTTAAAAACCCTTGAAAAAGGGTAGTTCTGTTTTTGTCATTGAGAGGAACGAACATTCTCACCATTCTTTAAAACCTTCAAAAAAGGGTAGTTCTGTTTTTGTTGATGTGAGGCACAAGGAGCGCTTCTTTGTTTTTGTCATTGAGAGGAACGAACATTCTCGTTTGTGCATAATCCGTTTAATCTGTGATTAAATCTGCAAATAATTCATCAGGTTATCGTAATTGGTACGCAGCTCGTTTTCGTAAGCTTCTTCGCCAAAGTAGTATTTTACATTGTATTCAAACCGCTGAAAGGTGCTTACAATATCGGAGATTTCGAGCTTGCTTACCCGAACAGTTATTTGGGTATTGCCGCTTTCGGGTTCCACGTTAGTATTCAACTGCGTAATCTGTGCGTCGTTCGATTCTACAATGCGGTTAATTTCCGACAGAGAATAATCTTTGCCTTCGGTTTCTAAAACAATTAAGCCGCCCGGCTGGTTTAAGCTCATAAATTCCGACGCGTTTTGCAGCAGATCGGTATAAGTTATAATTCCTAATATTTCTGTGTTGTTAACTACGGGCACTAGGCTCAACTTAAATTGAACCGCTATTTGGATTGCTTTTAAGAAATGTTCATTTCCTTGAACAGCGCTGCCGCCATCTTCCATTGGCAGTTCGTTTAAAAGCTGGTCGTCGTTGGAATGCAATAACAATTCTTCGCTAATAATTCCCAAATAAGTTTCTTCTGCCACCACTGGTAAATGCGCTACATGATAATCGTTCATCAATTGCAAGGCATGGTGCACCTTATCGTTTAAATGGAGGTAAGGAATAGAGTTGGATATAAGGTCGCGGCTTAACATGTAAGTATTTACCTCCATAGACAATTACCATCAGGTAACTGTTGCAGGCTGCGCCAGCTTTTTTAAAAATTTATGTAAAAGGGCGTTGAATTCGGCGGGCTGCTCCATCATTGGAGCATGGCCGCATTTATCTACAAAATAAAGTTCGCTGTTTGGTATCAAACGTTGAAACTCGCGTGCTACAAACGGCGGTGTTATAATATCGTTGCTGCCCCAAATGAGGAGCGTAGGTTGTTTAATGGCGGTTAATTCATCGCCCAAATTATTACGTATAGCGCTTTTAGCAAGTGCAATGATCTTAATTACTTTTAACCTGTTGCGGGTTATTTCAAACACTTCATTTACCAATTCTTCGGTTGCTGTTGCCGGATCGTAAAAAGTTATTTCTGTTTTCTTTTTTATGTATTCGTAATCGCCGCGTTTAGGATAGCTGTCGCCCATGCCGTTTTCAAAAAGTCCTGAGCTACCGGTAAGCGTTAACGACCGAACACGTTCGGGATGTTTTAGAATATGCACCAGGCTTACATGTCCGCCAAGTGAATTGCCAAGCAAATGAATTTCTTTATAATCGCGCGCTTCTATAAACCGGTTTACATATTTTGCCAGTCCACCAACAGTGGTGCTTAATATATCCAGCTCAAACAGAGGCAGCAAAGGCACTACTACTTTATAATGAAGACGGAAGTATTCTATAAGATCGGAAAAATTGCTCATAGCGCCAAACAGTCCATGCAATAACACAAGGGGTTCTCCTTCGCCTTCCTCGATGAACTTAAACTTGTCGTGTTTTTTTATTTCGTATTGCATCTGTTTCTCTATGTTCGCTAAAATACTGTATTTAACCAAAATGCACCAATAGTATTGCCTTCTATTTAAGCAAATATAAACAGGGCCTGTTTTACAGCTACTCTTGTTTTTTGTTTTGTGTGCTTTTGCTTTTAAAAAAAGAAGCTTTTTTCTTCTTCACTTATTCTGCCGCTGCGGCAAAAAACTGTGTTAGCTGATAAAACATATCTTTAAAAAAGGGCACAGCAACGCTTAACCCGGCTACTACTTTTGAGCCCCAAAGGTGCAAAAAAGGGTACATAAGCGAAGCCTCTGTAGCTGAAGGTTTCAGTAGGTTTAAACCGGCAGCGTAAAAAAGCAAAAGGCTAAAAATAAACATGTACAAAAGGGCAAATAAAACAACGCCGCCCACCTTATTTAACCAACCTAATAAAGCAAGCCGCACTACACCTTCAATTGCTTTTGCACCAAGCCGAACTAAAAAAACAACAACGAAAAATACCAGCGCAAACGCAATAAACGGAAGCCATTGCTGCGCTACCGACACGTTTTTACCCAGGTGAAGGGCTACAGCTGCCGATAGTTTTAAAGCCGCAGCCAGCCCGATAACAAAAGCAAAGAACGAGAAAACACCTACAATAAACCCCTTTTGCCAACCTTTAAAAAGAGCTAAAATCAGTAATATAAGTGCCACAACATCTATAAACATTAAGCCTTTATTTAGTCAGCAATTCTTTAACGGCTGCTGATATTGCTTTGCCATCGGCTTTGCCGGCGAGCTTTTTTGTTGCAGCGCCCATTACCTTTCCCATATCTGCAGCCGACGATGCGCCGGTTTCGGCTATGATTTGTTGCAGTTCCTTTTTTAAATCCTCCCCTGTTATTGGAGCGGGTAGAAATGTATTAATTACATCCAATTCTTCCTCTTCTTTTTGGGCCAGATCGGGGCGGTTTTGTTGCTGGTAAATTTGAAGCGAATCGCGGCGCTGCTTTACCATTTTTTGCAACAGGGATGTTTCTTTTTCAGGTTCAATTTCGCCGCCGGCACCGGGTTCGGTTTTGGCTTTTATAATTTCGGCCTTTATGGCCCGAAGGCTGCGCAGGCGGGGTTCGTTCTTTGCTTTCATGGCTTCTTTCATTTCGCCCATGATCTTTTCTTCGAGTTTCATCTTTTTTGTTTTTAGTTACCAGGTAATATAGTTGGCAGATAACAGGTGATAGTTGATAGTTGATAGTTGATAGTTGATAGTTTGTGGATGATGGTTGGTATTCACAATTGCATTTAATAGAGCAGAAAATCTTTAGGTAACAAACTCTTTTAAACCATCATCTGATCTATAACAAATAACGGTGGTGTAGGGCACTTCCGCCACCGATCAATGGCAAACAGCTGTCATCTGCCAACTGTCATCTGCCCACTTCTTCTTACTGTTCCAGCTTGTTGTCTTTCATTTGTATTTCCTGAAATTTTTTATAAAAGGATCTTGCAAAGTTCTTCATGTCATCTACCAGTTCGGCTTGTTTTGTAGCACGTTCAAAAGTATCGGCCATTGTCATAAACGTTTGATAATAAAAATCAGCCATTTCATCCACCATCATTTTTTGTGTCCACAAATCTATACGCAGCGCAGATTTTTCGGCACCGTCCCACATCGATAGCATAAAAGCTTTTGCCTGCGCCGGCCTATCGGCAGTGCTTTCCGTTGCGCTCCACTGAATGTTTTGAGGCACGCGGCTTTCATCTAATTCTACATCAATAACTATTGTTGATTTTGCCATGTATTTTATTTTGGCCACGAAGGTAGTAAGGAGAAATGAGAGATAAGGGGAAGGAAAAAGATGTGAGGAATGAGCGATGATGACTGAGTAATGCAGATTGCTTTTAACTCAATTTAATGGGCAACCGCTTGCAACAGGGCACCCCAAATTCCATCTGCCGTTTGTTGCAGACTAAACATAGCGGTTCGCTCTTTTCCGGCTCGAACCAACGCTAAATGCAGCGCTTCATCTTTATAAACAAGCATTAAATTTTCTGCTACGGCAGCCGTTTCAAGCCTCTCTAAATAAAGGGCTGCGGAGCCGCAAAGCTCTTTATAAAAAGGGTGTGAAGCCACAAGGCAAGGCACGCCGCACCTGAAAGCGCCTAAAACAAATTGTATTTGCGGCAGGGTAAAAACGGGCGCCAGCAGCGCATATGCCGATGCTGTTACCTGTGCTTTTTCACTAAAAGAAAGCGGCCCCGTTACCACAACATCGCCACGATATTTATACGTTTTAAGCAGGTTGCCCAAACTATTTTTACCTCCAACCTCTTCTCCCGAAAGCACCAGCTTCCAACTGCTTTGCTGCCGTTTTTTAAATATCGAAAAGGCTTTAAAAAGGGTCAAAACATCAGGGCTTGAAGAAAGTGCACCGGTGTACAAAAAGTATTCTTTGCCTTCGGTATAGGTTTCTTTTACGGCGCTCTTTTGAGTTGCTGAAAGAACGTTAAAAGGCGGAAGAACACTTTGGTGTACCACCCTTATCTTCTCTTCGGCTACTTTGTATTGCTCTGCTATTTTTACTTTTGAAAATTGCGAACCGGCAACGATAACAGCACCCTTTTTTATATGTTTTGATGACTTTTTTTTATACAACCATCGGAGGCCTTTTTTGCCTTTATTTGGTTTCTGCAAATTTTCTATATAGGGCAAAAGCAAACATTGCGGCACGTTTACGGCAAACGAGCTTGTTTCAACCGGCGATAAAAACACATCTGCTTTTACTTTTTTTAAAGCACGCCTAAGCTTTATGCCAAACCAATACTTTTGAAAAAACAATGGCGCGCCCGAAGTATCTAAAACAACAGTCGTTGCTTTTGTACCAAATGCTGTTCCGTGTTTGGGAGGCTTTTCCCTAAAAAAATAAAACTGATGTTCGGGGTGTTGGTCGGTTAAAAGAGTCAGCACTTCAGACGTTAACAAGCTGTAGCCCCAGTCACTTTCGTTTTCTAAACCTGTTGTGTTTACCCCAATAACCATAACGAGCGACAAAGGTAAGTTTAGCGCTACAAAGTGTTTTTATTCTGCTTCTGCCCATGTACAAGCAACACATTAGCTTTAAACTTCCTTTGTAGGTGTTAAAAACTGGCGCTAATGTACAAATTGAAAGAGTCGCCGCGTTGCGGTTTGAGGCGGCTTTATTACATTTGTTGCTAAGTATAATATTATTAATGGAATACAACACAACCCGAAATCACTTAGTGATCCGTGAGTACGGCCGCCATATTCAAAAAATGGTGGATCATTTATTAACCATCGAAGACCGCGAACGCAGGCAGCGGCAGGCGCAGGTAGTTATTGAGTTGATGGGCGTTTTAAATCCACATTTAAAAAACGTTGAAGATTTTCGTCATAAACTTTGGGATCATCTTTTTCTTATTTCCGATTTTAAATTAGATGTAGATTCTCCTTACCCGGTGCCAACCGCCGAAAAATTACGCCGAAAGCCCGATCCGCTTCCTTATCCTAAAAGGTATCCAAAATATTCGCACCTGGGCAAAAACCTTGAAATAGTAATTAAAAAGGCCCTGGATGAAGAGAACCCCGAAAAGCGCCAGGGATTTGCAAATGCCATTGCTTATTATATGAAGCTGGCGTATAATAACTGGCATAAAGATCAGGTGCATGACGATGCCATTCAACAAGAACTAACAAACCTTACAAAAGGGCAGCTTGAGTTTACCAGCACCCCTTACGTAAAGGCTTATCATCCATCTCAAGACAGAGATTTAGACCGCACCGGGTACAGCGGCGGACGGCAGCAACAACGCGGAAAGTATCAACAACGCGGCGGCAGTGGCAACGGACGTAGCGCAGGAAACGGAAACAGCAATGGTGGCGGTGGACGAAACGACAAACGCAGTGGTGGAGCAAAGTATGGTAAAAAACGTTTTTAGAAATTGGTTGATTGACTGGAAAAAGGGTTAAAATTTCAATTACCAATCTGTATTCCTCATCCTTCATACTCACCACTCACCACTCATTCCTCATGTCATCATTTGAAGTAAAGGGCGGTAAAAAACTATCCGGAAGCATTGTTCCGCAAGGCGCAAAAAATGAGGCGCTGCAGGTAATTAATGCCGTGGTGCTCACAGCTGAAAAAGTTACCATCACCAACATTCCCGATATTATTGATGTTAACAATTTAATAGGGTTGTTGCAGGAAATGAACGTAAAAGTAGAGCGCCCCGACAGGCACACCTGCACCTTTTTAGCCGATGATGTAAACCTTGATTACCTGCGCACCGAGGCATTTAGGGCGAAAACCGGAAAACTACGTGGCTCTGTAATGCTTGCCGGTCCTATGCTTGGTAGGTTTGGCAACGCCTTTATACCAAAACCGGGTGGCGATAAAATTGGTAGAAGAAGATTAGATACCCATATTTTAAGTTTTGAAAAATTAGGCGCCCAATTTTCTTATAATGCCGATGAAGGCTTTTTTCACCTGACAACAAAAGGTTTAAAAGGTGCTTTTATTTTAATGGATGAACCTTCGGTGACGGGAACGGCAAATATTATAATGGCGGCCGTTTTAGCCGAAGGAACCACCACAATTTACAATGCCGCCTGCGAACCATACGTGCAGCAGTTGTGTAATATGCTGAATGCCATGGGTGCTAAAATTATGGGCATTGGCTCTAACTTATTAACCATTGACGGCGTTGAAAAACTGCACGGAACCGAGCACCGGCTGTTGCCCGATATGATTGAGGTTGGATCTTTTATTGGGCTTGCTGCCATGACGCAAAGCGAGCTTACCATTAAAGATGTAAGTGTAAAAAACCTGGGCGTTATTCCCGAAAAGTTTCGGCAAATGGGCATTGAGCTAAACATTGTAGGTGATGATATTCATGTACCGGCGCAAAACCTTTACGAAATAGAATCTTTTTTAGATGGCGGCACGCTAACCATTTACGATCATCCGTGGCCAGGCTTTACCCCCGATCTTTTAAGCATAATACTGGTAGTGGCCACGCAGGCAAAAGGCGCTGTGTTAATTCATCAAAAGATGTTTGAAAGCCGGTTGTTTTTTGTAGATAAATTAATTGAAATGGGCGCCCGCGTAGTGCTTTGCGATCCGCACCGGGCAGTAGTTATAGGGCTGGAACGAAAGTACCCTTTACGCGGTATTACCATGAGCTCGCCGGATATACGAGCAGGCGTAGCACTTTTAATTGCAGCCTTAAGTGCAGAAGGTACAAGCATTATTCAAAACGGTGATCAGATAGACAGAGGGTATCAATATATAGACGAGCGGCTGCGGGCGTTGGGTGCTGAAATTAGAAGGGTTTAAATACTTTTTTAATATGGCAATACATTTTGCCTGGTGCGATAGCTAACCATTTTGTTAAGCAGTTAGAGTATTGCCAAATCGTCGGACTTTTACAATAAAATTCTCTTTAAATAAAAAAGTTCGAATTGAGCACTAAAGATTTTCAGAAGATCACGAACCTGTTTTGGAAATACCTGTTAGCGGTTCGCTGATTGTTTCTTCAACCATTTATGAGCTTTCATAATTTTTTTATCGCTCTTTAAATCTTCAAAGTTATCCCCGCCAGTTACTACGAAATCGGGTTGTATGTTATCAATATAAATTTCTCCTCTTCTGTCTTTAACGTAACCTACTGCTACATTTACTCCTGACTTTTCATCCAACCGAAAACCTTCGTTTGTCGTCGTATATCCCGCAGATTCTTCTCCAAATAATTTTGTATTCTTTCTGCCAATTAAAGTGATTGCTGTCATTTCTCCCGAACTCGCAGTGTAATTACTTATCAAAACGGCAATGGGTATTTGTTTTTTAATAGGTTTTTTTAATTTCCGTCTATTCAAAACCTGGTTCGTGTCAACATAAATATTGCCCTTCTTTAAAAACCACTCTCCGTCTGATTGATTGTTTGACGTTACAAACCCGCCTAATCTTCCATCATTACCAATAAGGTCGCTAATTCCCGCAATCATTGGATACATATTTCCGCCAATATTTATTCTCAAATCAAGTATCCAACCCTTTATTTTATTTGAATTAATTTTATCAATTTCGTCAACGATGTTGTTGGCTATACTATCCATATTTTTTGCACCAAAATCATTGTTTCCCGGAATTCTCAAATAAGCAATGTTTTTATTTAGCAATGTGGCATAAACCTTTTTATAACTTTCCACAGCATTTTTTACTGTTTGGTTTTTTAAGTTTTTGGATTCTTTGTTCCATCGATAATTTTTGTCGCCATAGCTTAACCATCCATGATGGTCTTTTAATATTTCAAATAAATAAGGAAAAATGGGAAGAATAGTTTCTATATTATCAGCATCTTTTGTTTTTTCATAGATATCTGTTCTTACTGAATCCCAGTTTAATTTATCCTTATTTAAAGCATTATTTTGGATGATTAATAACGTTTTATCAAGATACTGTTTAATGCTATCGTTTTTGAATTTGATTTCAGATTGGGCATGAGATATTTTAAAAATGGTAAGGAATATAAAAAATACAAGAGTTCTTTTCTTCATTTTGCAGAGATTACATTACTTTAAAAGTCTTAGTTAGTTTAATAGTTTCATATTGTTGTTCACAATGACCGTTTAACAGTAGATAATGGTTATCAGCCGGCACGAACATAAATTATAAATAACAACAAATAGCGTTTCTATTGAAACCCAAAACTATTAAAATTTTTACCGTCGATTTAATCGCATTGTATGCAGAAACAATTGCAAGAAAGATTACCGCCTCCTAAATAAAAGTCATTCTTTTTTAAATTGTGCTGTGCAAAAGAGCAAATTGCAGTGCATAAAGCAAAATCAGCAACAGTTGTTTTTTCATACGTTTCGTAACGGCCACTAAAGAGTTTAAAAAGGGTCTTTGCAAACAAAAACAATTCCATAATCATTAAGCACACTCCACACATTTTACACTTTCAAACTGGAGACATTCCACAAGCTTCCTACATTTGCAACTTTCTATACATGAGATCTAACCCGCAGCATAAACTAATTATTCTTACCGCTCCTTCCGGTGCAGGTAAAACCAGCATTACGCGTTACCTGTTAAACAAATACGGGCAGCTCCTTGCTTTTTCTATTTCGGCCGCTACGCGCCCGGCTCGTGGTACCGAAAAAAACGGCGTGGATTATTATTTTATGAGCGAAGAAGAGTTTACCTCCAGAATAAAACACGAAGAATTTATAGAATGGGAAATGGTGTACGAAGGAAAGTACTACGGCACCTTAAAAGCCGAGCTACAGCGCATTTGGGCGTTAGGAAAAGTTCCGTTATTGGATATTGATGTAAAAGGCGCTATTCATGTACAACAACAATTTCCCGAAATTACCCTTTCGCTATTTATAGAGCCGCCATCGGTTGATGAGTTAAAGAAGCGCTTAACCGGCCGCGGCACCGAAGATAACGACTCGCTAAACGCCAGAGTAAGTAAAGCAGCCTATGAACTTACTTTTAAACATTCGTTTCAGCAGGTAATTGTAAACGACGATTTAAGCCTTGCCTGTCAGGAAGCAGAAGCCGCCGTGATAAACTTTATTGGGTAGGCCGCTCCGGCCCCCTTTTTTATATCTTTACCCTTATATGATACCCCAAAGTGTATTGATTTGGTTTTTTGTTACCATTTTAATGATGGCCTTTTTTGCCGGCATCGAAATGGCTTTTTACAGCGTTAACCGTTTTGGTGTAGAACTTAAAAAAAAGCAAGGAAAACCCGGTGCGCAATTATTGTCGCGGCTTATAAAAACGCCCGAAGTATTTATTGGTACCACAACTATTGGTTTTGCTATTTCGCTTATTTGTTTTGTGCTGCTGTTTAGCGCAGTTACCCAGCCACTTTGGCTCCTGTTAAACATACCGCAGCAATACGATGCTGTACGCATTGGGCTTGATATTGCGCTGGCAACGTTTATTGTTTTAGTGTTTGGCGAGTTTATTCCGCGGGCCATTTTCCGGGCGCACAGCAGCCTTATTTTGTCCAGGCTTGTGTGGGTAGTAAATATGTTTTACCAGTTGCTGCAACCGTTGGCCACTCTTTTTATAAACCTTTCCAAATGGGTATTAAAATATGTGTTTAGTGTACGTATGGATGAAAGCAAAGACGCCTTTGTACGCAGCGATATGGAAACTCTTTTCCAGGAAGCCGGCGGCGACGAATTTGAATCTGAAGACATGAACACCGAGTTATTTGAAAACGCATTGGAGCTTCCCAAAACAAAAATCAGGCAATGCCTGGTGCCCCGAAAAGAAATAGTTGCTATAGAAAGTAACGCTTCTATTGAAACCGCCCGTCAAAAGTTTATAGAAACCAAACTAAGCAAGCTGCTGGTGTTTGAAGAAAATATAGACCACATTATAGGCTACATTCACCATTTAGATTTGTTTAAAAAACCGGCCGACGTTCAAACCATTTTATTGCCAATACCCGCCGTGCCCGAAAGCATGAGCGCAACCGACCTTATAAACAAGTTTACCCGCGAGCGGAAAAGTATTGCCTGGGTGGTAGATGAGTTTGGCGGCACCGCCGGCATAGTAACTATGGAAGATTTGCTGGAAGAAATTTTTGGAGAAATACACGATGAATACGACAGCGAGGAGTTTGTAGAAAAGCGCCTTGCCGAAAATGAATACATCTTTTCCGGCAGGCTGGAACTCGATCATTTATGCAGCAAATATGGCTTGCAATTTCCCGAAGACGAAGAATCAGAAACGCTTTCAGGCTACATCATTAACCACCACGAAACCATTCCGCGGCAAAAAGAGCGCATCATTATTGACGATTATGAATTTGATATTTTAAACGTGGGCGATACGCGAATAGAAATGGTAAAATTAAAAGTGCTTAAATAAAAATATTCTTTTGGCGTATCCCTTCGGGTCGGGCTTTTCGCTCCAAGTCCGCGCCAATAGCGGCTATTGGATTGCGGGCTTTCCGCTTCAATCCCTTACGCAGGCGGTCGCTTTCAAAACGGTTACACAGCACCCCTTTTTTAAATGTTTTTCTTATACTCTTTTTTCTACACACTAAACGGCCGAGGCGTTTTGTAACATAAAAACCAACAGGCCAAAACCCTTCAAAAAGGGTAGCAAACCTTATCCGTATAATCTGTATCTGAACCTGCAAAATTTGTAGTTAGAAACCTTTCAAAAAGGGTATATAATGTTGCCGTTTGCCACCAATAAAAACTTAATCTCTTTATTGTGCGTAAGTACAACAGGCTTTTCACATGCAGCCTGATTAGCTATTATCTTTGCCCACTTATTGAAAACAATGGCCTTATTCAAAAAAAAGACATCAGCAGCGGAACGGCAGGAAATGTCGTTTATAGATCATTTGGAAGCCCTTCGAGGTCATCTTTTTCGCAGCGTTATTGCTATTGCCGGCGGCGCCATTATTGCCGGTGTTTTTAATTCCTTTCTTATAAAAAATGTGTTGCTTGGTCCCATGCAGGGCAGTTTTCCCACCTATGGCGTGCTTTGCCGCTTAAGCCACAGCCTGGGCATGGGCGATGCTTTATGTATGAACGGGCTGAACATTAAAATGCAAAGCACCGAAGTAGGCAGCCAGTTCAGCATGTGGTTTACTGTTATTTTCGTTGCCGGAATTATTATAGCTTTTCCATATATTTTTTACGAGTTCTGGAGGTTTATAAAACCGGCACTTACTAAAAGAGAACTCGATAAAACCCGTGGTGTTATATTTTGGGTGTCGTTACTTTTTTTTACCGGCGTATTTTTTGGCTACTTTGTAATTGCACCATACACTATTAATTTCTTTTCCAGTTTTCAGTTAGATGAAAGCATTGAAAACCGCTGGACAATTGGCAGCTATGTAGATACATTAATACCGCTTGTATTAGGAAGCGGTCTTGCGTTTCAGCTTCCGCTGGTTATTTTCTTTTTAGCCAAAGTGGGCATTGTTACCGCTACGTATTTAAAAAAGATTCGTAAATACGCCATTGTGGTAATACTTATTATTGCTGCTGTAATTACGCCGGGTCCCGATTTGGTAAGCCAGATTTCGGTGGCGCTTCCACTAATGCTTTTATACGAAATCAGCATTATACTTTCAAAACGCGTAGAAAAAGAGCGTGCGGCAGAAGCTAAGGAATGGAGCTAGTTTAGTTGGGGTTGACAGTTGACGGTTGGCAGTGGATAGTTAGCCGTTGGTGCTGGCAAATGTATAGGCTGATTTAATATTCCAGGAAGTTTAAATAGGTTTTTAATAACGTCATTAAATCAATAATAAATAGCGACGTTGGAGTTCACGTCGGCCAACGGCCAACGATCAACAACCAACGATAAATAAAGAATAAGGGCGCTGTAGTTCACCACCGTCCACCGCCATCTGTCCTCTGTCATCTGTCTCCTGCGTTAATCCTACATTTGTAAAAAATAGTCCTATGGATGCACACTTTGATTTAAACAAACCCGTTGCCGTTGGTGCCGATCATGCAGGCTTCGAATATAAAAACATCATTATCGATTTGCTAAAAAGCAAAGGATTAAAAGTAACCGACCTTGGTACGTACAGCACCAGTTCGGTAGATTATCCCGATTTTGCTCACCCGGTAGCCAATGCTGTTCAGAGCGGTGAAGCTGGTTTTGGCGTGCTGGTTTGCGGCAGCGGAAATGGCGTAGCTATTGCTGCAAACAAACACCAGGACATACGTGCAGCGCTTTGCTGGACAGAAGAAATAGCCACTTTGGCGCGCCAGCACAACAACGCAAATATTGTTTGTATTCCTGCCCGTTTCGTATCCTTGTCTGTTGCGCAAGATGTGGTAACAGCCTTTTTAGAAACTTCTTTCGAAGGCGGACGGCACCAAAATAGGGTAAATAAGATCGCCTGCGTGTAAACCCTTTTTGGCATCTTTTCAACCCTTAACCCTAAACACCTAAACACCTAAACCCTTCAACCTTTCAACCTTTCAACCTACCAAGTATGAATAGATCACTCTTAATTGTGTCGCTTTTCTTTACAACAACCGCTTCATTTGCACAAAAAACCCCAAAGCCCGACGCGTACGGAAAAACAATTACGGCTTCTGACCTGAAGAGGCATTTGTACATTATTGCCGGCCCCGAAATGCAAGGCAGGGAAGCAACCACAGAAGGCGAGCGCCGTGCCGCTGCCTATATTGAAAATGAGTTTAAACGCATAGGATTGCAGCCAGGCAACAACGGCAGCTACCGCCAGTATTTTCCTGTTTACCGCGATTCGCTGGTAGATGCTCGTCTGATGGTAAATGGGCAAAGCTTTGTCCTTGACAAAGACTTTAATGTAAGTTTGAACAACATACCCGCTATGCAGGCTTTTAGCGAAGCGGTGTACTTAAGTTCTACTGTTTCTGCCGACTCCATTAAAGGTATGGACCTCGCTGGAAAACTGGTTATTGTAAACGGAATGGCACAAGCCCGCAACGAAGCTTTACGCAATAAAGGCGTCGCTGCTATGTTAACAATTGCCTCTACTTATCCGCGTACAAAGCCTGCCCCGCGGCTGGCTAACCCTACCATGCAACTTTTTAAAAGAGTAATTCCGCCGCAGCAATTTACCATTTCCGAAGAGTTGGCTAATGCTATTGTTGGGGCTGATTACGATGAGGCAAAAGCAGGTGCGCAACCTAAGGTGGCAATGGCGAATGTAATGCTGGAAGTGCATAAAGGCACTACCATTTTGCAAAGCAGCAATGTAATAGGAATAATACCTGGCACCGATTTAAAAGACGAGTACTTATTCATTACTGCACATTACGATCATGAAGGCATGCGCGGCGACTCGGTTATTTACTATGGCGCTGATGACGACGGCTCGGGAACGGTGAGTGTAATTGAGCTGGCAGAAGCATTTGCAAAAGCCAAAAAAGAAGGAAAAGGACCTCGCAGAACGATTGCGTTTATGACCGTTAGCGGCGAGGAAAAAGGGTTGTGGGGATCGGCTTACTATGGTGCCAACCCTATTTTTCCGTTAGAGAAAACAACAGCCGATTTAAACATTGACATGATTGGCCGAAGCGATGCCACCCGCAGCGACACAACGAATTACGTTTATGTTGTTGGTGATGATAAATTAAGCTCAGATTTAAAACAGATTAACGAAGCGCAAAACAAAAAGTACACAAAGCTTGATCTAGATTATAAATTTAACGACCCCAAAGATGTAAACCGCATTTACTACCGGAGCGATCATTACAACTTTGCCCGCTATGGTGTGCCCATAATTTTTTATTACGATGGAATGTTGGGCGCCGATTATCATAAACCTACCGACACGCCTGATAAAATTGATTATAAACTGCTTGAAAAGCGGGCCCGGCTTGTGTTTTATACAGCCTGGGAAATGGCCAATAGAAATGATATGCTGAAACGAG
>JBBSRB010000074.1:0-15028 GCA_038243445.1 Chitinophagales bacterium
ACTGAGCTTTTTATTATTTATTACGCCAACAATAAGCTACCGCAAATTAACCGAGAACAAAGCTTACTTAAGTGCTGTGCCACAAAATTCGGCAGCCTTAAACTATGCCGCGTTATATAACGTAAACCAGGCGGTAACACATAAACCCGATATGGGTTTAGAACTGGGCATGTCTGCAAAGTACAAAGTGGCAAAAAACATCAGCTTAAGGGGTGGGCTTCAGTTTAACATGAGCCGGTACGATATCAAAGCGTTTGTTTATCCCACCGAATTTGCTCAAATTGCTTTAAACAATCGCACCTATGGAGTAGATTATACCGGCTCGGCCACTACCTACCGCAATTTTGGCGGCGGCAAAGCCGACTGGTTACAAAACCTATATTATCAATTATCAGCACCTTTAGGTGCAGAAATAAAGCTGGCAGGCACACCAAAAACAAGCTTTGGGGTAGCCGCTACCTTTCAGCCAACTTACGGGTTGGGCGACAGGGCGTACATGCTTTCTACCGATTATAAAAACTACACCGAAGTGCCCTGGTTAATGCGCCGGTGGAATGCTAATACCAGTGTGGAAGCGTTTGTAAACTATTCTACGGGAAAGGTAAACTGGCAGGTTGGTCCGCAGGTACGTTACCAAATTTTTTCTTCTTTTGTTACCGAATACCCCGTATCGGAGCACTTGTTCGACTTCGGGATTAAAATAGGCGTAGCTCTTAAAAATGACAAAAAAAGCTCTAACAACAACCAGTAGAGCCAAACTAATTGCTTTTTGATTTGCCCGCCCGTTTTGGGCGGGTTTTTTATATGGCAGAATTTGCGTTTTTGGGTAACCTTTTCGAATTGATATATTAAATAGAAGATTAGCTTTCGCGATTCGCGAATTCAGATTTTGCAAAATCAACTTTGCACATACGGGCACAGGTACCCTTTTAGTAAGGTTTTTATTCATAAGCTATTGCAAAAGGCTTTTAACTAAATAAACACTTTTTTTGTGAAATCCGATAGAGAAAATCTTTATCATCTGCAATCCAATATTAAAGCACTATCTGCGTTATTTTTATAGCATGATGAGATGGCTTTCTTTTCTTCTATTTCTCCTGTTTGCCTCGTGTACATCCAAAAAAAATCAAAAAACCACCGATGACCACTTTTTCCCGGTGGCATCGTTTTTAAAAAGCCAGGTGGCCGCTGTAGATAGCTCGCTAAACGGCATTGTAAAAGTGCTAACTGTTTATGGCTTGTCCGATACCCAATTTATCAAACGCGAAGAATTTCGCATTTATGCGCAGGATTTTTTAACGCTGCCCGACCTTTCATCTGACAATTTGAGCGACAACTACATCGAAACAAAACTGTACGATGAAGAACTGAAAACGGTGGTTTTAAACTACACGCCAAAAGATCAAAACGCAGAAATACGCCGGCAGGAAGTGTTGATAAAACCAAACGACCAGGGAGCCGATGAGGTACAATCTATTTACACCGAACAGGTACTTGAAAGCGGCGACAGCACGGTGCAAAAACGGTTAACCTGGCACGTAGATGAACGTTTTGAGATAGTTACCATTGTGCAAGAAGAAAATGCACCCGAACAAATAAAAATACTTCGCCTGAATTGGAAGCCCCACCTTTAGGCAAACAAATTGATGTGAACACCGCTGATGACCGCTGAAGAGTTTCAACATATTGCTGCTACCCTGCCCACACTCCCCGGCATTTATAAGTATTACGATGTAAACGCCAACCTGCTGTACGTAGGCAAGGCAAAAAACATTCGAAAAAGGGTTAGTTCTTACTTTACAAAAAGCCACGCATCGTACAAAACACACGAGCTGGTAAAGCGCATAACAAAGATTGAATTTACAATTGTAAACTCCGAACAGGATGCTTTTTTACTTGAAAACTCGCTGATTAAACAATACCAGCCTCTTTTTAATATCAATTTAAAAGACGATAAGACCTACCCGTATATAGTAATTAAAAATGAGGCTTTTCCAAGGGTTTATTTAACGCGTCAAAAGCTAAACGATGGCGCCCAATATTTTGGCCCGTACACTTCTGTTAGCAATGTGCGCGAGTTGCTCAACTTTATAAAACAAACAATTCCGCTACGTACCTGCCCGCTAAATCTTACGCAAAACAACATTGAGAGGGGCAAGTTTAAAATTTGTTTAGAATATCATTTAGGTAACTGCAAAGGACCGTGCGAAGGACACCAAACCGAACCCGACTACAGCGAAAACATAGCGCAGGTAAAAAATCTTTTGCGGGGCAATCTTTCGCCTGTTTTTCAGCACTTTAAAAACGAAATGCGGGCTTTTGCCGATGCGTTGGAGTTTGAAAAAGCAGCCCGCATTCATAAAAAAATTAAATACTTAGAAAACTATCAGTCGCGGTCAATTGTTGCCCATACATCGTTAACAGGGCTTGATGTTTTTGCTATTTTAAAAGATGGCGACGTGGCTTATGTAAACTACCTAATGGTACAGGGAGGCTCCATTATTCAAACAAAAACTATTAAAGTAGAAGCGCAACTTGACGAAACCGTTGAAGAGATGTTGGCCTTTACTATTGGTCAGTTACGAACTACGTTTAACTCCGCAGCATTGGAGATTGTTGTGCCTTTTTCAATAGAATACACCGAACCCGAAGTGATGGTAACAACGCCAAAGGGCGGCGATAAAAAAAAGTTACTGGAGCTTTCAGAGAAAAATGTACAGCATTTTATAGATGAATTGCGCAGTAAGGAACGATTAAAGTTAGGAGTAAAAAACGCCGGCAAATACAATGTGCTGCTCCAAATAAAAACCGATCTGCAACTCTCTGAAGTGCCCGTGCATATTGAATGTTTTGACAACTCCAATTTTCAGGGCAGCTACCCCGTATCTGCTATGGTTTGTTTTAGAAACGGCGAGCCAAGTAAGCGGGATTACCGTTTGTTTAATGTAAAAACAGTGGTGGGCATTAACGATTTTGCTTCTATGAAAGAAGCTGTAGGAAGGCGTTATAAACGGCTGGCTGCCGAAGGAAGCGATTTTCCACAACTGGTAATTATAGATGGTGGAAAAGGACAATTAAGTGCTGCGCAGGAAGCCATTACCGAACTGAACCTGGCCGGAAAAATGACGCTGGTTGGGTTAGCCAAAAACGAAGAAGAATTGTTTTTTGTGGGCGATAAAACATCATTAAAGCTGCCGTACGACAGTGAAAGCCACAAGCTTATACGGCACATACGCGATGAAGTACACAATTTTAGTGTTAATTTTCATCGCAAAAAACGTAGTCTTGGAACCTTTAAAAACGAGTTGGAAGAAATTAAAGGAATTGGCACCGGCACCGCTAACCAGTTGTTAAAAGCTTTCCGATCGGTAAACGGCGTGCGGCAGCAGACTATGGAAGAACTAACCAAAGTAATAGGCGTTTCTAAAGCAAAAATTATAAAAGCTTATTTTGACGAAGCTCCAAAAGAAGGCTAGTCTAAAAACCTTTTAAAAAGGGTCCATTTACCTTTTTGTGCTGTCCCGAGGGAACTTACTTGCATAAAACCCTTGAAAAAGGGTGCTGGAAATCATATATTAACGGCGGGAGCATTGCAGGCGAAGGCTGACTGCTTGCACGAACTTTAGGGTGTACCCATTTTTACACATAAATATATGTTTTTGTTATTTGAAGGAATATACTCTAGAAAAAAGAAGCACAAAACTGCTGACCGAAAGTCCTTTTCGGAAGGAAAGCACTGACAACCCATTATTAGCTGAAAACAAATGAAAATAAAAAAGGGGCCGAATAGACATTCAGCCCCGTTGTAAATTCCAATATCCTATGAAAAACCTGAGGTAAAATTACAAGGTTTAATTACTTGCTTATATCCCCCAAAATAGGTATTTATTAAAACTTTCGTACACTTTTGCATGTGGAAAAGACATGCGTACGCTTTTCTAAAACTTTTTGCGCGGGCGTTAATACGACCAAAGGTCCTGCTCGTAGTTAAAAATGCGCTCTTTAATATTATCGCCTTCCAACAGCGCCAGAATCGGATCTTTAATTACCTGACGAATAGTTTTGTTAAAAGGATTATCCAGCGTAGATTTTACTATGTAAGAGCTAAACATACGACTTTCAAACAATTCTTCCCAGGTCATTCGGCTGTTACCCATGTTTTTTGGATTGTACACTTCATATTTAGCCAGCGTGGGACGAAGATCGGGGTAATACACCCAAAACATTACTGAGCTTCCGCGCTCTGTGCCGTTTGCATTTAGTATTGTTTTTAGTGGTGCAATACCTAAAATGCGAACAAACATACGGCTTGCCTCGCGGTCAAAAACCCACTCTTCTTTAATACGCAGTTTCAATACAGATTCCGGATCGAAAGACGTGGTGGATACTACATATTTTACTATTTTACTTGGATCATCCACATCGTAAACGGCAGAAGTATCGGGCGTTCCGCCTGCGGTAAGCTGATTTATTTGATCGGGGCCCAAAGGTGTTGTAAAACGGTCGTCTGTTGCATCGAAAGCAGTTACTTCGCCGCTTTTTACCGCTTTTATCAACATGCTTACAAAACGCTGATCGCCATTGTCATCTTCGGTTCTGTACCGGAAAGGCATATTCATTTTTTCGCGCAGGTCTATTTCGCGCCATACTTTTTCTGCAAAAAGGGCATCATCTACCCGCAGGTGTTCGTATGGTAATGGCGTGCGTTCGTTTATAAAGCTTTTATCAAAAGCAGCATCGGCACGCAACGATTTTTTCGTTGTTGAGTCGTTAAACCCTTCGCCAGCCGAAGCATTTTCAATAGGCACATTGCCGTACGGATTATAATTAGACGGCTGCCTTGTTTGATTTGTTTGCTGTGTTTCGGTTGATTGTTGCTGGGTGTTGGATTGGGTTGTGGTTGTTCTACGGCGCGGCGTACGTTGTGCGTTGGCCTGCACAGCTACGGTAGCTGCAAAAACAAAGAACAAACTAATTTTTATGATGCGGTTTTTCATATTCAACCTTTTATTTAATGTAATAAACTAACGATGGTAAATTTCTGCTTCTTCCATCTGGCCCCATAGCACGAATATTGTCAACATAAACCGTTTTACCTGGCTTTACCTGTCGCAATACATTTTGTGCAGATCCCCAGGAATTTCCGGTAACAGGTGCTTCAGCAATATCTCCGTCATCCGAATCTGTACTTAGCAAAAAGCTGGTTACTTTGTACTTAATGTCAAAAGGAAAATCTTTAACACCTGCACCCACACCTGCCTGCGCTCTAAATTCGCCTGCATTGATGTTTGCGCCCGAAGGACGGCCGCCAACAGATGCTACCGGATCGGGAATAGAACGTACCCGAAACTGAGAAACACCAGCTACTTTTCCGTCTACCGAAACAGTGATCTTGGTATCATCGCTTTGGCTTCCTACCCGAACATTGTATTTACCAGGACCCGATTTGGTTATCGATCCTCCGCCACCGCTAATGGAAACCTGAATGCGATCATCACCGCCACCGCTTGCTGCTATCGAAACCGGGTTATCAACACCTATATAAAGAACATTCATTTTATCAAGTGCTATTGATGCATTGGACTGGCCAACGGTGTATTCTACTGTTTTTGTAATCGTTTGCGGGTTTCCTTCCTGATCTACATAACGAATGGTAACCGGTACACTGTGATTTCCAATTCCACCGCCGCCAACTTTTACACGGGCTGCGCCATCTTCTCCTAACGCTGCACCTTGTCCGTTTATTGTGATTTGCGGTTGAGCAGCCTTACTAAAAGCACCTACGCCCGCCATAATTTCAATTTCCTGACCCGGCATTACATAATTAGAACTTTGTCCTACAATAGCGGTGTAGGTATCAAACCGAACGGCTACTTTACCAACTTGCTCGTGTGCAAAGGCAACTACTTTGTTTTCGGATGTTTTTACGTCGTTTTGAAACTTGCTTAAAATGGTAATAGCAGCCACTGTTGGCACCATTCTAAAATAAGCACCTTCCCATGTTTTGTTAGATTTGTCTTGCACCTGGGGAACGGCTGTGTTTATCTGTAGCGAGTTTTTAAATTCCGATGCAATCAGCGGATCAATCGCCAGCATTTTTTGCTTGTACTCTTCTAACTTTTTCTGCAATTCTTTTCCTTTGCCGCCCTCTACCATAATGCGGGTAGCAATGTCAAGGTTATCGGCTTTAAACGAAGAATCGCCTTCATGTGCAGCCGGATCGAAACCGGCTTCTTTTAATATTTGTTGCCGTAATCCTTGTATGTAATCGTAAATTTCTTTGCTGTATGCCTTTGCCTGCTCTGCTTTTGGGTACCAGTAATTGGCCCGTACAGCAGAGGCAGCATCGCTTTTCTTTTCGTTTAACGAAGCTAAAATCTGTTCGGTAGATAAATTAATCTGTTGGTTTGTTCCAATCAAACTGTTATCCACGGTTCTAAAGGCATTTAAGATTTCCGCAGATACATTTAGCGCTAACAGGGCTGTTAACACCAAATACATAATGTTGATCATCTTCTGCCGCGGCTCTTTAGGTAGTGCCATATCGGTTCTATTATTTTGAGATCGTTAGAAATTGGTTTTGGATATTGATTTTTGCATTTTATTTGGCAGCACCTTGCATGGCGCTTAACATGTTGCCGTAAATGCTGTTTAAGCGGGTTAAGTTGGTAGCTAAGCTTCCCACCTGCTCCTGCATTCTTTTAGCGTCTTCGGCTGTATTGGCCATGGTGGTAGATGTTTCGGATAATTTGCCAAACGCCTGGTTTAAAGCTTTAACATGGTTGTTGCTTTCTTTCAACTCCATTTCGTACATGGTGTTTAACGAGGAAAGATTTTTTGTCATTACCTGCATCTGATCGTTAAATATCTTGGTGCTTTCCGAAGCAGCACTAAAAGAGCCGACAGAATTAGCGGCATTGATATAAGCATCTTTTACCTGCGAAAGCGCAGATGTAACTTCTCTTGTTTTTTGCGTATAATCTCCGGTTGCAGCCACTACATCAGTTACATCGTTCATGTTTGTAATGGTCAGGTTTAGCTTTTTAAAGTTCTCGCCTAATCGGTTCAGGTTGGCAGGCGTTATGTCTGCATCCATCAGGGCTTTATCCATAGAAGCCATTGGGCTGGCGGCTCTTTCTCTGGTAAACGCTAATTCTTCGCCGTGCGACGACCCTTTTTCGGCAGGATAGATAATGTATAAAACGCCATAGAGGGCAAAGATGATGGCTTCCGTGGTTAAGCCGAAAAACAGCCAGAAATCGGCATCAGAGGCGTGGGTAATTTTTCTTAATGCGCCCCAAATTACAAAAGCGGCGCCGAATGAAACGGCTACATCTACATACTTACTTACTTTTGGTGGAATAGCAACTGCCATAAAACGTTGATTTTTTTTTGAAATGGTTGGTTAAAAAATTTAGGATAGGGATAAGAGGCCGCCTGCTTTATCAAGCAAAACTCTTTAGGGTATAACAATCTTTAAATGTAAACTTGATGTGCGTTTTTGGTTACTTTTTTCCTTGTTGTGCAGGTAAATCAATTACGGTACGGAAACCAACATACGATTTTGTTGAATCCTGGTATTCGTAGGTACGGGTGCCGGTTTGCAGGTAGTATCCTACGTCTTTCCAGCTTCCGCCACGGATAACTTTACGCTTCATTTTGGGAGGGTCGGTATCTTTCGCATTCCAGCGAACATCCGGGTTCATATCGTGTTGAAAGGTGTAAGAACCTTCATAATAGATAGAAGAAGTCCACTCAGCTACATTTCCGCTCATGCAATACAAGCCAAAATCATTGGGCCAATAGGCATCGGCACGTACAGTATAAAAGCCGCCGTCTTCGGGGTAATTTCCACGTCCAGGCTTAAAGTTAGCCAGTAAGCAGCCTTTTTTGTTTCTTAAATAATAGTTACCCCATGGAAACATAGACTGAGAGCGGCCGCCGCGGGCTGCGTATTCCCACTGCGCTTCGGTTGGCAGGCGAAAATCGGATTCCTGCGCCCGCTTTTTACCATCTAACCAGGAGTTTAAATAATGGGTTCTCCACTCTGCAAAAGCCGATGCCTGATGCCAGTTTACACCTACTACAGGATAATTACCAAAGGCAGGATGCGAATAATATCTTTTGGTCATTGGCTCGTTGTACGAGTAGGAGAAATCGCGGATCCAGGCCAATGTATCAGGGTAAATACGAGTATCTTTTTTAACAATGAAAGTGGAACGCGGTTTGCCGGCGTTCTCTCTTTTTGCCGCTTCTTTTAAATCAAACGTTTCGGAATGATATACCAGTTTAGAAGCGTCTATTTCTTTTTTACCAAAAATGCGGTCTTCCGGCGACAGAATCAGGTCGGTTTGGCCCAATTGCTCAATCACCTTTGGATCGTTCCATTTAATGGTTTTCATTTTAGTCCAGTCCACATATTCGTTTCCATCGGCGCCGGCTTTTACATAGCCCATTTTTTTAGCGGTAATAGAATCGCGAACCCAGGTAGTAAACTGGCGGTATTGGTTGTTAGTAATTTCAGTAGCATCCATCCAAAACCCGCTGATGGATACAGACCTGTTACGTGCGCTGAAAGCGTAGGATGGATCTTCATCGCTTGGCCCCATATGAAAGGTTCCCTGCGGAATATACACCATGCCCGTTTGTTTTGGTAAAACATAGCGTCCGGCAGGCGCAATGCCATGCAACTGGCCATCGTTTGGAAGGCCACCGCCTTTATCTTTCTTGCCAAGAACTCCGCAACCAGCCATAGTTAAAGAGGCAAGTGCGAAAAGCGTGTAGTATTGGTTTTTCATTTTCATAAACTTGGATAGTGGACAAATATAGGATTTAGCCATTGCTGGTAACACAACGTTACTATTATTATTTTTCATTTGCAACACGATGAATTGAGGTTTTGATTTAACGGAGCCTATATAAATTTATTGTATTTTATCTCAATTTATTTAGTTTAAAGGCTTTCCAGCTTATTTGCCCTTGCGCCGCACTATTGATTACCGTAAATACCACAATAAAAATTGAGTGTTTTTTCGTTAAAATATTTTCAAAACATTCAAAAAGGGGTGCTTATGGTGTGGGAGTTGCAAAGGGTGCGCCATACTCAAAAAACATTCAAAAAAGGGGTGCTTAATTTAGTTAAATAAAGGCTTATAAAAAGGGTGAAAACTAGTTTTTAAGCCTTCTTTACAGTAGCAGATAAAAACTGATCTAAAGCGGCCACCATGGAAGGGGTTTGCTGCTGTGGCGCTTTTATGCCCAGCGTAAGCCCAGCTTCTTCCACTGCTTTAGAGGTATTGCTGCCGAAAGCGCCGATAACGGTTCCATTTTGTTTGAACTTTGGAAGGTTATCAAAAAGGCTTTTTACTGCGCTTGGCGTAAAAAAGCAAATTACATCGTAGTCGATCGTGCTTAGGTTTTCAGTAACATCGGTACTTACGGTGCGGTACATAAAGGCAAGCGAAAAAGTGCAGTGGTTGGCTTTCAACCAGCCTGTCAGCTCGCTATCTTGCTGGTTTTCGGAGCACACATATAAAAAACGTTCGTTGCTTTTGTGTTTATTAATCGCATCTAAAAGGCTTTTATTGGTACCATCGGCGCCATAAAATACTTTTCGTTTTCTGTATAAAATAAACTTTTGAAGGTACAACGCTACCGCTTCTGTAATGCAAAAATAGCGCGTATCCTGCGATACGGTAATGCGCATTTCATCGCACATACGAAAGAAATGATCAATGGCATTGCGGCTGGTAAGTATAACGGCGGTGTGTTGCTGAATGTCTATTTTTTGCTTTCTAAATTCTTTGGCGCCGATGGCATCCAATTTTATAAAGGGCAAAAAATCAAGCTGCACATCAAATTTCCTGCTTAAATCAAAGTAAGGAGATCTGTCGCTTTCGGGTTTGGGCTGCGTAATGAGAATCTTTTTTTTAGATTTCACGAGTGGGCCACTCTTAGATACGACGTTTTTAACCATAAGCAGATAAGCTAAAGAACGGCAAATTTAAGTGTTTCAGCTTAAAAACTGCACCAACAGTTTGTTAATCAGCAGTAATGGCATTATTTCAAAGGCCAGCAGGTACAAAATAAAATGAAAAAACGTCAGTTTTATTTGCTGGTGGATGGAGAGGTAAGACAGGAAAAACCGATACAAAAAAACAGCACCCACTAATAATAAACTTGCGCTAAACACCGCCTGGTTAAAAGGTCCGGCAGTAAAGGAAAGCAGCACCAATAAGGGTAATAACAAAATGCCCAATATTTTATTGGTGGTAAATACAATAAAAATATACGAGTTGGTAGCGTCCCGCAGACCAAAGAGCCAGCCGCAAAGCTTAAGCGTTACAAACTTAACCAGGTAAATGGCTGCAAGCCCCACGGCACAATAAAGCAGCAACAGCCAAAAGCCAAAAGAGGCGCCAAGTTCCAGGCGCTCCAACACCATGCTTAAAAATAAGGCGCCGGTAAAAAAGAAAAGAATGTTTAAGAGCAAAGAAGGCAGCGGAGCCTGCATTAGCTGTTCTTTTACCTGCCGGTGTTTGATAGTGGTGCGGAAAAAAAGTTTTGAAAGATCTTTTAAATAGCGTCCAAATGAGTTTTTAAAAAGTGCAAAAAACAAAAACAGCGCCGCCAAAATATAAAAAAAAGCTTCTTTGCCCGCCCATTGCCTTTTGGCTGAAAACATTTGCACCGCATTATCAAACCGGTAAAAAGGATGAGAACGAAATAAAGCGGTATCAAAACGTTTAAAAAAGGGGGCCTGCGGACTTTTTTCTAATAGAAGAACAGAATCGGCTCTATTCAACGAATCAATCGTTTGGTTTATCGAATCTTTTACTACCAGCACCGTGTCTGACGCAGGCACCGAATCGGTTTGTGCCTGCAGCGCGGCGTTAATAAAAAGGCTCAGAAGTATGATAAAAAAAGTTCGCAAGAGCATAAATGTAGCTGCAAAAGTATTGAGCTGCAATGCTAAGCCTAAATAAGCTTTTAAAAATAATTTACAAAACCCAGGTGCACTTTCGATTGTCGCAAGTTAAAGGGTACATCGTTTCGGGCGCCCAATGCCCATACAAGATTAAAAATGCCTGCTTTTGTTTCGGAAGAAATACCGAGACCTGTACCTAAATAAGTGTAGGTTGCCTTTTGAAAATGGCGCGCCAGGCCCCCATCTGCAAAAGCAAAAAGGGCAGAGTTCCGTTGTAACAGAATCCGGTATTCAAGCGTGCCCACAGCGTATTGCGTTACGTACTGACTTTCTTCATCAAACCCCCGCAGCAATTTATAACCACCGATGCGAAACACTTCATTCCGAAACACATTACCGCTGTGGAACAGCCCTGTTTGAACAGCGATTTTCAAAGTAGTTTGTTTGCCTGTTTTAAAGTAGTGCGCTGCCGCAGCAGCTATTCTTACCTGGTAGGTTTTTAATTTTACCGTATCGTACAAGCGTTCGTATTTAAAGGCCGGTTCGTTTGGATCTGTTAACTCCAGCACGGTATTGTTCTTTTTTAGTTTCTTGGTTCCAGCCGAAAGAGTTATGGAAAATTCAGACCCTTTTTGAGGGTTTAAACGATAATCCGTGTTATTATAATCATACACAAAACCCAGCGAGGTAGCGGTAACATCTCCTTCGGGCGGCAATTGCCGGGTAAAAAGCACCTGCGCGGCGTTAATACCATTTACAAGTGTTTGGCTTTTCTCTAAAAACACGGTTCCGCTTTGCGCTTCGCCGGCGCCGTAGCTGGCGCCAAGCCTTAGGTTTATGTTTAAAAACGTGCTGTCTTTTTTAAACATATCAAAATTAAAACTAAGGCCAAAAGGAGAGCGAAAAAGAAATGGCTGCGCATACAACAGGTTCAGCCGCGGCGAGCCTTGTTGCAGCCACTGCGCATTCACGCCTATGGTTTCGCCGCTGGCCAGGGCATTGCGCAACAATACATTTGCTTCGCCCGAAATGCGAAAGCCTTTTGCTCCGCCCACATTTGGCAAAAATCCAACAAGCGCATTAACCTGGCTGTTGCGCACTGTTTTTAAGTACAGGTTTAGTACCGATCCAGTGGCAAGCAGCGTTACGTCTGATTGTTTTTCTTCCTGTACATAAGCCAGTTCAGCCAGCTTTTTACTTACTGCGGCCAGCTTTTTTTTGCTGTAAATGCTGCCGTTCGAAATGTTTAAATACCGCTGTAAAAAAAGGTTGCTCACTTTTGCATCGCCATATACCCTAATGCTGTCTATTTTATAAAGCGGACCGCGGTAAACATTTAATTGTGCTTCTACTTCAGCTCCATTCATTTTAATGCTGTCGAGGTAAATTTTTGAAAACGGGTAGCCCTTTTCTTCCAGGTAAGCCAATATTTGCTGCTGCCGTTCCCAGATAACATCAAACTGAACCGGACTGTTTGCGAGTGCAGCCGTATTCCAACGCACCGCTGCTAAAACATCAGCATCTTTTTCGCTTGTTTGAAGCCTCGCCCACCGGTATTGCACACCTAAATACAAGGTTACCTGAGCAGCTACCGAATTCCACCGCACCTCATCAACCGATGCTGCAATAAAACCCTTTAACTGTAAGGTTTGTGGCAAGGCGTTAATGTAATTTTCGGCTTCTATTTGCGATAAAAACGAAGAAGCCAGCGGCGGCGCATTTTTACTACCGGCAGGATCTAAAACAGAATACGTTATTGTATAAAGCTGTTGGGCAAAGCCGCTTGGTTGAAAGTGCAGCATTAACAAAACAAACAGAGCGCGGTGTTTTAACTTCGCCATCGGGTAATAACGCTAATTAACAAAACAGAGATGTCGGGTTTACTTTTGCCTCTCTTCATTATTTTATAAAAATAAGTAGCTTAAAACTGTAAACGAACTTGGCAGGAATTTATTTGCATATCCCATTTTGTAAGCAGGCTTGCCATTATTGCAATTTTCATTTCAGCACCTCTTTACATTATAAAGATGAATTGGTGACCGCGCTCTGTGCCGAAATAACCCTTCAAAAAGGGTACCTCGGCGGCGAAGAAATTAGCACAATTTATTTTGGTGGCGGCACACCTAGTTTGTTAAGTATTGATGATTGCCGCCGCCTGGTGGATACCCTTTTTAATACCTTTTTGGTGAACGATAAAGCCGAAATTACACTCGAAGCAAATCCCGACGATATTACGGCCGAAAAATTAGAAGACTGGAAAGCGGCAGGCATTAACCGGTTAAGCATTGGCGTACAATCTTTTTTTAACGAAGAACTGGTGTGGATGAACCGGGCGCACAATGCAGATCAGGCGCTAAACAGTTTGCAATTAGCAGTTGCTGCTTTTGAAAATATAACGATTGATCTTATCTACGGTTCGCCGCTGCTTACCGATGTTATGTGGCAGCAAAATGTACAAACTGCTATTGATATAGGCATTCCGCATCTTTCGTGTTATGCCCTAACGGTAGAAGAAAAAACGCCGCTGCACAAACATATTCAATTAAAACAAAAACCCGCTGTTGATGGGGATGAGCAGGCGCATCAGTTTTTATTATTGATGGATTGGTTGCGCAACGCCGGTTACGAGCATTACGAAGTATCGAACTTTGCAAAGCCGGGCTTTAGAAGCAGGCACAATTCGGCTTATTGGAAAGGCGCTAAATATCTGGGTATTGGACCATCGGCACACTCTTATAACGGTGTTTGCCGGCAATGGAATATTGCTAATAATCAAAAATACATTACCTCTATCAAGAATGGAATTGTGCTTGCGGAACAAGAAATTCTTTCTCAAAAGGATAAACTAAATGAATACATTATGATTTCGCTGCGCACAAGCGAAGGTTTAGATCTGGAAATGATTGAAAAGAAATGGGGAAGCAAAAATAAAGAGCAGATTATAGAAAAACTACAACCTGCATTTTTAAGAAGGCAGGCCATAAACAAAAACCACAGTATACTATTGACAGATGAAGGGATGCTTGCCGCCGATGGTATTTCTGGTAGTCTATTTATTTAAAACAGCTAGTCAGCCTAAGTAAATGATTTTATTATGATCATTTAGAAAACCCGGTCTTTTCAATTACATTAGCCCATTAATTTTCTTTTAGTGAAAAAACCTGTTTTATTTATTTGTGTACTCTTTTTTTTAGGTTACCCTCACTTTTTGCAAGCTCAATCTTCTTTTAGAAAAGGAAATGTTGTGTTGACTACTGCCGATACGCTTCAGGGTTGGATAGATTACAGAGAGTGGGAAGCAAATCCTACATCTATCACATTCAAAGAGGATTCATCATCTACGTCAGTTTCTGTTTATAAACCAGGTGATGTAAAGTCTTTTGATATACAAGGTTTCGATCGTTATTTTACAGCAACAGTTACAAAGGATTTAAGGCCAGTTGGCCTAAATGAATTATTAAATGGATTTAAAGATACCTCCATTACAGATGTTGTTTTTTTACGTGCTTTGGTAGAAGGTGATTTAGGTTTGTTTGAGTTTACCAGTACCAAAAAATACTTTTATATAAAAGAGAAAAACAATGATTATGTTGAATTATTATATAAAGTGTTTTTGATAAATAATAACAACCAGTTAAACGAAAGTCCCATATTCAGAAATCAACTGATGCAATGGATAACTACTTCAAAGAATGCAGAAAAATTATCTGCCTCACTTAAGTATATTAATTATAATGCAAAAGACCTTTCAAAGGTAATAAGGCAATTAAATGGGCAAACGGAAGCGCTTGAAAAGTCAAAGGTGAATAAAGAAAGAATTGTTTGGTATGTGGGCGCAGGAGGTATTTATTCTAACTTACATATAAGCCCACAAACAGAAATTTCTCAAATTAATTATTCTGCCAGTATCCAGCCTTTATTTCAGGCAGGGGTAGATTTTTTAAGTAAAAGAAGCCTTCAAAAATTAATTATACGGGTAGAAATAAGAGCTTTTAGCTTAAGCTACGCAGGTGCAGATTCTATTACTAATTCGTCGAGTAAAAAAGATTTTGTTAGCTACCACTTAAAAATTCGAAATGTGGCACCATCAATTTCAGTTCT
>JBBSRB010000075.1:0-14819 GCA_038243445.1 Chitinophagales bacterium
GAATGTTGCTCCTTCTCCGGGGGCGCTTTCAGTATAAATAAAACCTTTGTGATTCTCCACTACTTTACGCACAATAGAAAGCCCAATGCCGCTTCCGGTAAATTCAGCATTTCCATGTAGCCGGGTAAATACATTAAAAATACGTTCGGATTCTTTTTGTTCAAACCCAATACCATTATCGCGAACAATGCATACGTTGTAAGCTACATCCGACGAAGCGGAGGCAAAAATCTCTTTTAAGGAAGCTCCGGTAATAACGTCTTTTTCAATCCATATTTTTGGTGCTTTGTTGGGGCTACTATACTTTAAAGCATTACTTAAAAGGTTTAAAAAAGCCTGCTGTAGCTGTCGGTGATGTCCGGTTACCGAAAAGAGTTGCTCTACAAAAACCGCTGCTTTCTTTCGTTCTATTTGCACGTCAAGGTCTTGCAGTACAAACTGTATAATTTCGTTTAAATCAAGTTTTTGAAAGGGTACTGGCGCAAGCCCAACCTGCGAGTACGAAAGCAAATCATCTATAAGCGTTCCCATCCGTTTTGCCGCTGCTTCCAGTCTTTCAAAATATCTCTCTTCGGTTTCCGTCATCCGATTGCCTAAAGAAACGCGTACTCTATCGCTAAAGAAATTAATCTTACGAATTGGTTCTTTCAGGTCGTGCGAAGCGGCATAAGCAAATTCCTGCAGGCTTGCATTGGAACGCGATAACTCGTGATTACTTCTTACAAGCGCTTCATTGGATTTGGCTAACTCCAGCGTACGCTGTTCCACTATTTCCTCGGTTTTTTGCCTTGCTAATACCTGCTCGGTAACGTCAATAGCAATGGCAACAATATCGGTTGTAGTGCCGCCTGTTGTAAATGGCTGATAAACAAAATTCAGATAAACGGTTTCCATTTTTCCGTTACGTGGCAGGGTTGCAGGCCGTTCGTTTGCGTAATAGGATTCTCCGGTTTCTTTTACCTTCAACAGCAGTTCTTCAAAGCCTTGTCCGCCGGCTTCAGGCAACCCTTCAAAAAGGGGTTTATTAATTATTTCGGCGCGTGTTTTTCCCCATAATTCAAACATGCGGTCGTTAGCCAACTCCACTATGAAAGAAGTTCCTTTAAGAATACACATGGCTACCGGCGATTGTAAGATCATATTGCGCAAGTTGCTTTCGCTTTGCTTTAAGGCTTCTTCCGCCCTCCGGCGCTCGGTAATATTTGTAAACAACACCGCTACTTTCCGGCTTCCTTTTGCTCCCACCTTAAAGGCATAAACATCAAACCATCTGTTTAATACATCGGAGCTTTCTGTAAACCGAACAGCCTCGCCGGTTTCGGCTACTTTTCCATAAAGATCAAACCATTTTGGTTCCAGATCGGGTATGAGTTGCCTGGCTGTTTTTCCAAGCGCATTAGTGAGGCCGGATTGTTTTTCAAACTCTGGATTTATTTCCAGCCAGCGGTAGTCAAATGGTTTGTTGTCCTTATCTAAAATCATTTCTACAATACAAAATCCCTGGTCTATTGAGCTAAACAAAGCGCTGTATTTTACCTGATTTTCGGCTGCTTTATTTTTGGCCAAAACCTGCTCTGTTACTTCTGTAGCAAAAACTAAAACACCTACCGCGCCTTCTCCGCCCGGCTCGTAATAAGGTTGATAATAGAATGTAAAATAGCCTACTTCTTTTTCATCCTTTCTTTTTAAAGCAATGGGATTTTCGGAATATGTTTTGGGTTGGCCGGTTTCCATCACCTCTCGCATTACTTCTTCAAATCCTTTTCCTGCAAACTGGGGTAAAACATCTAAAAAAGGCCTGCCAATAACTTCTGGGCCACAATCCCATATTTCTAATGTTAAGTCGTTTGCAAATTCAATAATAAGGTTGTGCCCGCTAATAATTTGTACTGCAACAGGAGCTTCTTTAAAAACGCGGTGAGCCGCCTCCATTTCGCGTATTTTTTCTTTTGTAATTACCTCTCCAGTGATATCTTTGGTAGTATGAATAATGTACGCAACTTCTCCTTCTGGCCCGAAAACCGGTGTGTTTTTAATGTTCCAATAGCGTTCCACATACTGCCCGTTTTCATTTGCTACGTCGTAGCGCTGTACCTCTAATTGATGCGCCTCTTTATGCTCTGCTACATGCATTATGGATGCACGAAGTTCTTTTTCGCCGGTATCCATTGGGTCAAGCGGGTTAGAAGGAAACGTTTCAAAAAGACCTTTGCCCAGCAGGTCTTTTAATGGAACGCCCGAAAGCTGAGGCATCTGCGGCGTAGCCGCAAGTATGGTAAAAAGCGGGCCGTTGTTTTGCAGCAAGTAGCTATAACCAGGCAAAGCCTCAAAAAGAGGTGCATAATAAAGTTCTGGTATATAAAAGGAAGTACCTGGTTTTTTGTTCATAAAACAACTGCTAATGTAATAATTATCTGTAAACGATAAGGATTGCTACCCCGAAAAAACGAGGCAGAAAAGAAATGTGCTTAAAGCAAAGAGTGTTAAATGCATTAATAGTACCAACAAAAGATTTGCGCTGCAGAATATGAAAAGCTACCCGTTTTGTAAGGAAAAGAAAAGAGGCTTATCACACTTGAGCTGATAAGCCTCTTTTTGTCGGGACGACAAGATTCGAACTTGCGACCCCTAGCACCCCATGCTAGTACGCTACCGGACTGCGCTACGTCCCGAAATGTAAATGCCGACTTTTTTCAAAGAAGTCAAATAAGGTGTGCAAATTTATAGATTTATCCTTTATCAAGGCTAATCTTTGTTCCTTTGCGCTTCTATGACGGACGAACGTAGAATGAAAATAGAAACCGTTTTATCGAAACGGCAAAACGATTTTACAGTTGTGCTGGAAAATGTTTTTGATCCACATAATATTTCAGCTATTATGCGCACTTGCGATGCAGTAGGCATTGGCGAACTATATGTAGTAAACACCAGGCTGCCGCGCCACGAAAAATGGGGGTTTAAAAGCAGCCGAAGTGCCCTGAAATGGGTAGCGGTTCAGCAGTTTACCAATGTGGCAGAATGTATGAATAAAGTAAATAAAAAGCATCAAACCATCCTTACAACCCACTTAACTAAAAAGGCAAAATGCCTGTATGAAACAAACCTATCCGGCAGTATAGCCCTTGTTTTTGGAAACGAACAAAACGGAATCAGCGATGAATTACAGCAATGGAGCGATGGTAATGTAGCTATTCCGCAAGTAGGCATGTTGCATTCGTTAAATATTAGCGTAGCCTGCGCTGTTATTCTTTACGAAGCATTCCGGCAAAAGTCTGTAGCAGGTCATTACAACCACCAAAAATTGTCCGATGCCGAATGGAAGGATTTAAATGCGGATTGGGCCGCACCTAAAATATAAATACACTTAAGCACCCGTTTTTAAAGGTTTTTAACACCCTTTTTTGAATGTTTTTGGTGGTTTTAAGGAAAGAAGAAAAACAAAGAAAATTAAAACCCGCTAAACTAGCGGGTTTTAATATATGTTATCAAACATATATTAGTGAATTAGATACTTTCGCTGGGTAGAATACAGAATAACAAAAACTACCGCAACAATAGCACCTACCAAAATAGAAATGCCGCCTACAAGGCTAAACCCAATAAGCACTGCGCTAATAACAATAGGAGCCAGTTCGCCCACTACATAAAGTGGATAGCCGCTTTTTTTCAATTTGCGCATTTGCAGCGCGCCAATAAGGCAAAGCGTGGTAAACAGTAATCCAGAAATAAGTAAGATGTAGCGGTTGTCGTAATTTTTTTGTAGTATGTCTAAAGATCCTTCCATCATTTTTGCAGCCATTTCGTTGTCGCCCATTTTGTCCTGCATTTCCTCCATTTCCGACCGTTGTTTGTCGATGTTTGCCGATTGTATAAACCCCCAAATAGCGCCTATGTAGCCAATGGCACAGCCAATAAAGGTTAAAATGGTTAAGGTGTTCAGCATACCCGGCAGCTTTTTAGATTCGGGGTTTAAAACCTCAGACGAGTGTGTTTGATTTTGGTTGGTAACTTCCATTGTAAAAATTTGGTCGAAAGGTAAAGCCAAAATGGTTTTAAAACAAATAAGCCTTTCGTTCATCAACGCCCTTTTAGGTGGTAATATCCTTGGCCATAGAATTGCTTTTATCTAATTACAAAAAGACAATTTTTTATTGCCGTTTCAGCAATCCAATAAAGGTAGCGGCATTTTCGAATGCGTATTTTTGTATTTTAAAGACTCAACATAAAACTTAGAAGCAATGGCAGAAGCAATAAAAAAGGTAGTGGTTGTAGGAGGGGGTTTTGGAGGCGTTCAGGTAACCAAACAGCTTTCAAAAGACAAGCGGTTTCACATTACGCTTGTAGATATAAATAATTATCATTTTTTCCCGCCGCTTATTTACCAGGTGGCTACAGCTTTTATCGAGCTGTCAAACATCAGCTATCCTTTCCGCAGAATGTTTCAGGATAAAAAAAATTTACGCTTTCACATGGGTTCGCTGGTGAAAGTAAATGTAGCCCAAAACAATATTGAAACCGATACGGGAATAATTGACTACGATGTTTTGGTGCTGGCGCAAGGTGCCGAAACCAATTATTTTGGGATGGAAAATGTAAAGGAGAACGCGCTGCCCATGAAGACCATTGAAGATGCTTTAAATCTGCGCAATCAACTTTTACTAAACATGGAAGAAGCAGTTAGGGCAGAAGACATAGTGGTAAAAGAAAGGTTGCTGAACATTGTAATTGCAGGGGGCGGCCCAACAGGCGTGGAAATTGCGGGTATGCTGGCCGAAATGGGCCGCAATATTGCGGCTAAAGAATATCCCGAAATTACCGACCTGCAATCGCACATTCACCTGGTAGATGCGGGTCCTGTATTGCTTGGGCCGATGAGCAACAAATCGCAGAAAGAAGCAACAGACGTGCTAACGGAATTGGGCGTTCAAATAAAATTAAATACAGCGGTAAAAGATTATAAAAACGGTGTAGTAACCCTTGCAGACGGGCACACAATTGAAACGCATGCGCTGATATGGGCTTCTGGAGTTATAGCACGCGAAGTGCCGGGGCTGCCTAAAGAAGTAATTGGCCGCGGCCGGCGGGTAATGGTAAACGAATACAATAAAGTGGTGGGCACAAACAACGTGTATGCCATTGGCGATATTTGTTTGCAAACTACCGATCCGGCTTTTCCGGGCGGACATCCGCAACTGGCACAAGTGGCAATACAACAAGGAAAATTATTTGCCAAAAACAGCATCCGGCTTTTGCAGAACGAGCCCTTGCGTGCTTTTGTGTATAACGATAAGGGCAGCATGGCCATTATTTCTAAATACAAAGCCGTAGCCGATTTGCCAAAGTTCTTTTTTAAAGGTTTTTTCGCCTGGTTAATATGGCTGTTTATTCACATAATTCCACTTGTTGGGTTTAGAAATAAAATGAAACTAGCGTTTAGCTGGTTCTGGTCTTTTATAACAAACAATCCTACGTTGCGTTTAATCATCCGCCCCATGAAAGAAAGCGATACATGTGTCTCAACAATGGTTCAAACAAAACAGCCTGTAACCGCCGGTGCCAAATAAAGAAAAAGGTTTAAAAAAGGGGTAGGTGATCTATTCGAAAAATAATAAAGAAAGAAAATGGTAGATCGAAAAGCTTTAGGAACGTCAGGTTTGATGGTGTCGCCAATTGCATTTGGCGGCAATGTATTTGGCTGGACACTTAACGAAAAAGAATCGTTTAAGCTACTGGACGCATTTGTGGAAACAGGCGCCAATTTTATTGATACGGCAGATAGCTACTCGCGTTGGGTAGCGGGCAATAGCGGTGGCGAATCGGAAACAATTATTGGAAAATGGATGAAAGAAAGAGGCAACCGAAAAGACATGATTATTGCAACAAAACTTGGCAGCGATTTGGGGGACGACAAAAAAGGACTAAGTGCCCGCTACATGAAACAAGCTGTTGAGGCCTCTTTAAAAAGGCTTCAAACAGATTATATTGATCTCTATCAATCACATTTCGATGATTTACCCACAACGGTTTCGGAGACAATAACTGCTTTTAATGAAACGATAACTCAGGGCAAAGTGCGTTTTATTGGCGCTTCAAATTTAAGCGCCGAACGAATTGCAGAATCGAACCTCTTTGCCCGCGAAAATAACTTTGCGCCCTACATCAGCATTCAACCTTTGTATAATTTATTTGACAGGGAAGGCTTCGAAAGAAAATACCTTCCACTGGTAGAACGGGAATCGTTGGCTGTGATTAATTACTATTCACTGGCAAGTGGCTTTCTTACGGGCAAATACCGCAGCGAAGCCGACCTAAACAAAAGCCCGCGCGGCGGCGGTGTAAAAAAATATCTTACTGAAAGGGGTTTTAAAATTTTAGCTGCTTTAGATGTTGTTGCTGAAGAACTAAACGTTGAGGTAGCACAAGTAGCTGTTGCATGGCTGCTTCATAAGCCCTTTGTTACGGCGCCCATTGCAAGTGCTACAAGCACCCAGCAACTGGCCAGTTTAGTGGCGGCTTCAACGTTGCATTTAACGCCCGGGCAAATGGCAATATTAGATACCGCCAGCGCCTATTAATTTGTGCAGATATTGCCTTGGCAAGTAAATAAGTTGAACCCTTTTCAAAAAAAGAATTAGAATATTTTGGCGTTTACGCAGGCTACGTAGTTACCTGTACCGGTGGTTTTGTTCGAAAATATTTAATCATTTTTTGCAGAACAACACGTAGTTTAGTAGTTGGTAGAAAACACCTAAAAATAATTTATGGTTTTAGTTGTAGAAGATGATGAAGATGATCAGGAATTTATTACGCTTGCCTTTAACAAGGCAACCTCAAAACATAAGCTACATATAACCAACAACGGCAAGGAGGCGCTGGAATATCTTTCTAATCTACCTGTACAACAATTGCCGTGCCTTATTGTACTTGACCTGAATATGCCTGTTTTGGATGGAGCACAAACTCTGAAAGCTTTGAAAAAAATGGATAGGTATCAGGATATTCCCAAAGTAATTTTCACCACTTCCGATTCCAGCGACGACAGGGCAAAATGCCTCGCAATAGGCGCCAATGACTATGTAGTGAAGCCTCATAATATGAAGGAAATTGTAAACACAATAGAAAAGCTGCTTCATTATTGCCGGTAAGCAACCGGTAAATTTATTTTTTACAAATTACAAGTTTTATATTTTCATCCTTAGTATTTGCTGACTTTGATTTTTTTTTACTGTATAATATCCTAATCAATGAAGATTAAAAACATACTGGTTGTTGATGATGATGAAGAGGATAGTGAATTCTTTACAACTGTCATTCAGCAGATAGATCCAGATATTATTGTTACAATAGCTTCTTGTAAAGATGAGCTTTTTCAACACTTACAAAAAGGTAAGCCACATATTATTTTTATAGATTCCTTCCTTCAAAACGAATCTGGCCATCAAAGCATTAGGGAAATAAGGGCTCATCAAGACTTTACCCAACTGCCTATCATTATGTACACAGGAGCGTCAGATGCTGACAGTATCACCTCAGCGTTTGAAATAGGTGCTTCTTCCTATATTGTAAAACCCCATTCGTTAGCTGAAATAAAAAAAGTTCTTCAAATCATTTTGCACATAGATTGGGATGTATCCAGTTCTCCGCAGAAACAATATTACATGAACCAACAATTCCACAATGTTGCGCAGTAGTGCGGGGATCCTTCTAAAATCAATTAAGCAAAGTTTCAAAGCACATTTTCATTCATGGAGATTCATTCACACATTCAAAGAGCAAAGGAAATTGCACAGAGCATTGTGCTAAAAGAAGCAGTTGTGGCTGATAAGGAAGGTACCTGGGTAGCGCAAACTATGATTGCCCTTAAAGAATCGGGATTAACCGGTTTAATAGTTCCTACTCAGTATGGTGGCGCCGGACAAGGGCTCTATGCATTGGTACGGGTGTGCGAAGAATTGGGAAAAGCCTATTCTTCTGCCGGTTTATGTTATGGTATGCACTGTGTAGGTACAGCCGTTATTGCGGCTAAGGCAACCGAATGGCAAAAAAAAACCTACCTGGAACCCATTGCGCAGGGCAAACATATTACAACATTAGCCTTAAGTGAACCCGGCTCAGGAGCGCATTTTTATTTTCCGCAAACGCCAATATTACCACTCTCTAATGATAGGTTTTTAATTAATGGTGGAAAGTCGTTTGTTACTAATGGAGGTCATGCAGATTCTTATGTACTTTCTACACTTGCGGCCAGCGATGATGCACAACCCGATGAGTTTTCCTGCGTTGTTTTAGATGAAGGTACAGAAGGAATGCAGTGGGGGAAAGATTGGGATGGATTAGGAATGCGAGGCAATTCATCACGTTCACTGCAGTTAAATAATGTTCAAATTACAGGTAATCACATACTTGGCGAAACAGGCGACCAGCTATGGTATATGTTTAATGTGGTTGCCCCCTATTTTTTAATAGCAATGTCAGGCACATATCTAGGGATTGCTGAGAGAGCCCTTGAAGAGGCTAAGACAACACTCGTAAAAAGAACCTATTCGCATAATGGTACAGGTCTGGCGCAGGTATCATTTTTACAACACCGCCTTGGCACACTTTGGGCAAGGGTGGAGCGCACACGCCAACTAATTTACCATGCTGCTCTGTTAGGTGATAAGGGTGATGCGGGGGCGACAATTGCCCTTTTATCAGCAAAAGCGGAAGTGGCACATTGCGCAGTAGATACTGTAAATGAAGCAATGACATTAGCCGGAGTTATAGGATATCACCAAAATGGAACACTTGGCATGCTGCTACGTGATGCAAGAGCAGCACATGTGATGGCGCCTACAACTGACTTGCTTTATACCTGGATAGGTCGTTCTTTATTGGACCAACCCCTTTTATCAGAATAAAACAAGTCCCGTGGAAGAAACAATTATTTACATAGGGCGGGAGCTGGGTTTTGACAGTACTGCATTAGAAAATGCGTTTCAAATAATGAATGTGTCGTCAGCAGAAGAAGCAATTGAGAAAAATTGGCTGTCAGAAGCTGCTGTTTGCCTGATAGGAGCTGACGTTACTAATCCGGTAAAGGAAGTTCAGAAGATAAATAGTAATGATAGTTATTTGGCCATCATTATGTTGGCACTACCTCATCAAATTACAAGAGTAAAACAGGCTGTTCAATTTGCTCCGTTTATTGGAAAGAATTTACTGGTTGTATCGCTTAGCCCTGAGCTGGACCTTGCCGCCTTATGCACAGGAGCCGCACTGAGAACGAAGCAAAAAAGGAACTTCCGTCGCATCAATTTTCACGCTGAACGGGATGCTCCTATTAAAAAGATAACACCGGAACAATTGGGAACTTTTTTAGATAATGCACCAATTGGGGCGGTGTTACTAAACGATGCCGGACAAGTAGTCAATTATAATCAGCAGGCAAAAAATTTTTTTCCGGCACTATCTCTTGCCTATGCGGATGTAAGCCATCTTTTTAAGCAGGAGGAAGCCATAACTTTTCAGGCTTTCATACATGACGGCCATCATCCTGAAATGAAAAAGGAGTTTACAACCGGGCAGAAACAGCTAGAAATAACTTCTTCCGAAGTGTATAGTGAAGAAGGACAAAAGCATTATCTTTTGTTGCTGAATGATGTCACCTATCAGCGTACCGAATCAAAGCGAATTGAAGCTATATTGGAGGCGTTGCCGCAAATGGCATGGACAACGAATCCGGCAGGAGAGGTGTTGTATTTTACACAAGGCTGGTATCACTACACAGGACAAAAGCGTGATGAAGCAAAGGGTTCCGGTTGGCTTCCTGTTATTTATCCTGATGACATAGAAAAATTATCAGAGCGATGGAATTCATCGCTTCAATCCGGTAAACCATTTCAACAGGCAGCACGTTATAAAAATATAAATGGTAAATACCGCTGGCACCTTGCACGGGCATCGGCTATAAAAAACGGAAATCAGGAAATTACAATGTGGGTGGGAACCTGCACAGACATTCATGATCAAATTGTATTAACCGAAGAATTAGAAAGAAAAGTAAAAGAGCGGACCCGTTTGCTTGAGGTTTCTAACAGTGAACTGGAGCAATTTGCCCATGTATCAAGCCACGATTTACAAGAGCCACTCCGTAAAATTAGAACGTTTGCAGAATTATTAAAAGAAGGCTCTTATGAAATTTTAGACGATACTTCAAAAAGATATATAGATAAAATAAACAGCACGGCAGAGCGCATGAGCAATTCGCTTAAAGCTTTACTACACTTCACCAAAATGCACAAGGAGGAAAAGTTTATTGTAGTGGATTTGGAAGAAATTGTGGCACAGGTGCTGGTTGATTTAGAATTATTAGTTACGCAAAAAGGTGCTGTAGTTGACATAGAACCGCTGCCCCAGGTAAAAGCAATCCCCATACAAATGCACCAATTGTTTTACAATCTCATAAATAATGCCCTCAAATTTTCCAGAAAGGATAATCCCCCATGTATAAAAATAACAACAAGGCAAGTATTAGACGAAGAACTGGCACACTATCCCAGGCTTGCCCGATTTAAAGAATACTACGAAATTATTGTAAAAGACAATGGTGTTGGCTTTGACCAAAGCAACGCCGAAAAAATTTTCACCATCTTTCAACGTTTACATAAAATAACAGAATTTGAGGGAACCGGCATTGGTCTTTCGCTGGTAAAGAAAGTAGTAAACAACCACAATGGAGAAGTAAGGGCAGTTTCCACTCCAGGACAAGGGGCTGCCTTTCATGTGATTTTACCTGTGTAATTTTTAAAGATGTGTGAAACCGATTACTGGTTACGGCAAAGCCCACAAATTTTTAAAGCCGTTTCCTTTTGTGCTTCACCTTTCACCGCTAATTTCCCACATAAGAAAGGGAGTTCGGAATTATAGAGTGGTGGAAGAGGAGCTGACGAGTTATTAAAGAATAACTCTTTTTTGTGTGTCAATTAAGCTTCAATTATTATAGCAGAAAGGAAAAAAGCGACACTTTTTGACATACACCAAATAAAAAGGTAATGTAAAATAATGAATTACAATACTATACAGTGCCCAGGACTGGCACCAAACAAGTACCTGAAAAGCCTAACCACACTACGTTTCAAAAATTACGGGTAACAATAGAGTAACATTAAATGAGAAAAGTACGGTTTTGACGCCTATTCAGCTGGTTAGAATTGCCTTGTTACTAATGCTGGTACGCCGTCAAATAATGTAGTTCATAGGTTTTGTTTATACTCAATACAATCAACTTCAATTACGGTTAAGGATCCTTCCAGGCGAATAGTATCGCTTTCTTTTATACCCAGCCTCTTGCGCCTTGCTTTCATTTGGGTTTCGTTTAGAATATGGTCAGGGTTAGTGCCTTTTACATACATTCCATTTTCAATAAACCATACTACGTTTTTTTTGACGTTTTTTAGTTGCTCTATTGTTAGTCCGCCTTGCTGTAATTGGTTCAAGATGATAATTTTTTCTTGTCTGGTCATCTGCTTATCGGTTTTATGTTTTTTGGTAATTCCTGTATTACATAACATACATTTTTACCACTATTATTAATCCTTTGTTCAAATAATATTTCGGTTAATACTTCGCCGGTATCTTCACTAATGTAGGTGCCCGGCTTATCTTCGTAATGTTCCCAGCACTCTATACGCCGGGGTTGTAAACTGCAAATGCCGATTTTACCGGTTTGCAGGTTTTTGAGTAGGCGTATTTTTTCCTTTCGGGTTTTGACTTTAGTTTTCATTACTTGTACTTTTTAATAATTTTTCAAATAACGCGTCCAGTTGTTCATCTGTCATATTCTCAAACTCAACGGAATTTGTAACGGCTTGCAACTTAGGCACTCCATATTGTAGCAAATCGGTATAAACCTTTATACGGTCTTTTGGTTCCAGTTGCTCAAAGTCATTTACCACATCTTCAAACCGGTTTTCTAAAAAGTCGCTTATGACTTCACGAAGCTTGCCGCCTGCTCTATTTTGGCTGCCTTTGGGCCTGCCTTTGGGGTTCCCTGAATTACCTTTTTTAAATGCCATAGGATTGTTTTTTAATTGTTATTTACAATGTTTTTTTATTAAAAAATGAGAATTGCACCGGGTTTGCGGTAAAAATGTTATCCTGAAGGTTAAAAAAGGAACTGTAAAAAAAGATAGGGAGCGCAAAACTAAAATCAGACGTTGAGCTGACTAATGAATGTAATTTGTTTAAGGCTGCACACGCTTCTTTTTGGGCTTCATAAACTGCTATCTGTTCGAGGGTTTCAGCATAATTTTTAAAGGTTTCGTGCAGCCGGTTTTTTTCTTCATCAGTTAATACCGCTTTACCTTTTTCATTAATTGTTACATAGCCTGCATACTGGTTTGATCTTCGTATCAATTCGTAAAGTTCAGTTATCAATGCCTCAAACTCATCTGCACCGGCCATCATTTGCCGTTTGGTTGTTGGCGTAGTAATCTTTAGCCTGGCAATATCTTTTTGTATTGCCTGCCTGTAAAACTCTTTTGTTTTTCGCCCTTTGTTGTTCACTACATCGCTAAATATTTCAGGGCTTAGCGGGCGGCTTAAATATTCCTGAATACAATCGTTAAGTCGTTCTACATTAACACTTATACCTTTAATCTCTGTTAAGGCAGAATTAAAGCCACCCTCATTAACACTAACTAATACTTTACTCATTTGTTTTCATTTTTTTTGTTTCTAAATATTGTTTCATCATTGCGCTAACTTCATCAGCATTGCCGTTTTTTTCCTGTTCTATTTCTTCCAGGACTTCTTTTTTCACTTGCGCCTGCATAGCTTCAGGCATTACAGAAAGCAGCGTTACTTTTTTTTCGGTACTCATAACTTTTGTTTTTAATTATTGTTTATAATAAATCGTTTGTCTAAATGCACCCAGCAAGGGTTATTATCAAACATGGCAGGCTGCAAATTTTTTTCAAAGAAGCTGCCTAAATTCTTAACCGTTTCCGGTTGTTCGCCCGGCTTCAATAGTTCGCCGGTTTCGCTAAATAGCAGATCGTACACTTTGCCGCTTTTGAACTGGTACCCTTGTATAATGATTTTACCAAAGTCATTGCCGGTGCAGGTATTGCCAAGCATGGAATTAATATCAGTAGAATAAAGGTGCAGGGGTGCCGGTTGACTTTGTTTTGCTATAATCCTAATGGTTTTGACCCGAACAAGCTTTTCTTTCTTTGGCAACTCAATACCGGCGCTTTTGCAGACGTGGAAAAATGAATTGATGGTTATACCGCTCCCATTACTGCTAATGCATTTATCAAATTGACGGTCGGCCATGCTATGGTTGTAATCTGCGTGGAACTTGCTAACATCATGAAAGTATTGCCGGCCGCTTTCGCCAAACTCTGAAGCAAACGCGAAACCGATATTTAACCATTCATCGTAATTTGGCGCTACATCAATTCCTTTCTTTGTAATCTCATTGATTAAGGTTTGTACCTGGCTTCGAGTATCGTCGCCGGTACTATTATAAGTGCGGTGCAGCGGCTTAGGAGCTGGTTTTTCGTACTGTTCTAATCTTACCGCCTTATGGTTAAAGTAAGCATCAGCATCGTAGCTATAACCTCGTAATGATGCTACATTGCGGGGTTTACGGTCAATGGCAATGCCTATGGTTTTAAATACTTTAAAGAGGTAATCAAAATGCTGTCGGTGCTTTTCGGGGTAGGCTATTGGCATTAATACAAAGTAGCCGGTTCCGCTGACTGATAAGCCGCAATACGCTACGTTCGTAATCTTACATAATTGTTGCTTTAGGGCGCGGTAGTTGGTAATATGGCTGTTATCCTTAAAATCAATATCCACCTGAATAAAACCACTATGCGTAATTAAACCCGCTTCGCTTCTATGGCTAAACAATCCACTTGGTGTAATGGCTGGTAATGTCGCTTTAGTCAGGTTCCTTTTTTCTTTGTCGCTTTCTGCACGAATTGCGTCAACCTCATTTTTATATTTGATTGAGGCAAGCCATTGCAGCAGGTTCACCGGTGCGGGTGCTGTTGGTGTATTATAATCCCGAAAAGCGGAAACAGTAATATTTAATATGCTGTCTTGCATGGATCGTTTAGTTTAAAAGTGGTGCATCCGGTGCAAATGCGTATAGGGTTTTGCACTGTATGCACCGGTGCAAGTGGTGCAAATGCACCGGTGCAGCACCACTATACCACATCATCAGTATTTTTAATTTTTAACCGCCAATGCTTATCCTCACCTTGTACAATCATTTCATGCACATTCATTTCTTTAAATAAATCCTTAGCGGCTCTTTCCTGCTTTTTACTTTCCTTCATTATTTTATTAATAGCATCCTGGTATTTTAGTGAAGTAGGTGGCGCAAAAACAACCTTTGATAATATTGTGATCTGGTCTAAGCGTTCGCCGTCTTTATTACCCTGGTCATTAGCCCTTACGCCACATCCCACATGGTAGCCCTTTTCCTTATCGTACCTAAATTGAATTAACGGTATATCGCTTTTGCCGGCCATACGCAAAAGCTTAGGCTCCAGGTACGAAATATCTCCTTCACTTTTAACAATCAAAACACTTTCGCTTTTGCGCTGGCATTGGCTCCCTAAATGCCCTCTTTCTTTGTCAGAGCCGGGGTTTGTATGTACGATAACGATAATTGGCGTACTGTACATTGTGGCTAATTCCTCAAAATATTTTACAATGGCATTGCTTTGTGCAGGATCGTTAACATCGCTTATGTAATCTGCAATTCCATCAATAACAATAAGGTGTATGCCGCCGAACTTTTTATTGGCAGCTTCGCAAATGCC
>JBBSRB010000076.1:0-14491 GCA_038243445.1 Chitinophagales bacterium
ATACTCATTCATTTGCGATGGGAGGTTTTCGGATAGTTTTATAGCGCTCGTTTCTGTTTTCCAGCCATCAAACATTTTGTACTGCGGCTCTATTGCTATCTTATTCATTTGGTAAGGTACTTCAGCCACTTCTTTGCCGCCAATTTTATACGAAGTACAAATAGAAAGCTGGTCAAAATCATCCAGCACATCGGCTTTGGTAAGCACAATACTGGTAACGCCGTTAATCATGCAGGCAAACTTCAGGGCAACTCCATCCATCCAGCCGCAGCGGCGTGGACGGCCAGTAGTGGCACCAAACTCGCTTCCTTTCTGACGCAATAATTCGCCGGTTTCGTCGTGCAGTTCGGTAGGAAAAGGGCCGCTGCCCACGCGGGTACAATACGCTTTTGAAACCCCAATTACCTGGTTAATTTTTTGCGGTGCTACACCTAAGCCATTGCATACGCCGGCGGAAATAGTATTGCTGGAAGTAACAAACGGAAACGTTCCAAAATCAATATCCAACATGCTGCCCTGCGCGCCTTCGGCTAATACTTTTTTCCCTTTGCTTATTTGATCGTTTATAAAATATTCGCCGTTTACAATGTTCAGGCTTTTTAAAAACTCTACACATTCAAAAAACTCTTCTTCCCAATCGGAAATTTCCTCGTTAAAATTAAAATTATCTAAAAGCCGCTGATGTTTTAATCGAAGCTTAATATAATCTGTGGTGAAGTTCTTATTTAATAAATCGCCAAAGCGTATGCCGTTTCGGCCGGTTTTGTCCATATAAGCGGGTCCAATGCCTTTTAAGGTAGAACCAATTTTACCATCGCCTTTTGACAATTCCGCGGCTTTATCTAAGGCGCGGTGCGTAGGTAAAATAACGTGTGTACGTTCCGAAATAAATAAGTTCTTTTTTAAATCAACACCAAACGATGCAACCGTACCGGCTTCCCTGCGCAATGTAACCGGGTCTAAAACCACTCCGTTACCAATTAAGTTAATAGCATTTTGGTGAAAAACACCGGAAGGGATTTGGTGCAGCACAATCTTTTTATCTTCTACATAAAGTGTGTGCCCTGCATTTGGGCCGCCCTGGAAGCGGGCAATGACGTCGTAGTCTTTTGCAAAGAAATCTACAATTTTTCCCTTGCCTTCATCGCCCCACTGCAAGCCTAAAATAACATCAACCATAAAGCCTTTTTAAGTAAAGCGCAAATGTACGGAGTTGATGGTTGACGGAGCGCAGTTTGCAGTTGGAGTATAACGGTTTGTAGTTTACAGTAGGCGGATGACAGTTGAACGTTAATTGAAGGCAGGTTATATAAATAGGTTTTAATTAATTTAAAAAATGAGAAGACCTTAAAATGTGAATAACTCCTGCCAACGGCCAAATGCCCACTACCAACTGTCTTCTGTCATCCTTCAACCCTCTCCTTTCACGCCGCTTCCGCATCAAACCGGTCAACAGAGTGAATGCCCTGGAGGTTTTTTAAACGATTTACCAGTTCTTCCAATTCTTCTATATCGTGTACAAACAACCGGATGGTTCCTTCAAAAACACCTTCTTTCGATTCGATTGTGATGGCGGAAATATTCAGCCGCAAATCGCCACTAATAATGGTGGTAATTTTATTTACCACGCCCACATCATCCATACCAATAATTTTTAAACCGGTTAAAAATGAAATTTCTTTGTTTTTGGCCCATTTGGTTTTTACTATCCGGTGCCCGTAGTTGGCCAGCAATTTAGCAGCGTTTGTGCAATTGGTGCGGTGTATGGTTAATCCTTTTCCAATGGTTACAAAGCCAAACACATCATCGCCGGGTATTGGTTTGCAACAGTTAGCCAGATTATACACAATACGGTCGCTGCTTTCGCCAAAAATTATCAATTCGGTATCTTTCTTGGTTAAGGCAGGGTTGTATTCCGGCTTCACTTCTACCACTTTCACCGGTCTGGGCGCTTCCAGTTTATCGCCGGTTACCTTAAATTCCTTCAACTCTTTTAAATCCAGATTTTTAATGGAAATCTGGTAAAACAGTTCCAGTGGCGATTGTAATTTAAAAAAGGTTACAATCTCGTCGATATTGTGCTGGTTAAACGCTGCGCCAAGCCCTTCTACTTTTCGCTGCAGCGTGTATTTGCCTTCTTCGGCAACAGCCTTTTTCTCTTCTTTTAACGAGTCTTTAATTTTGGTACGGGCTTTTGCCGTTATTACAAAATTCAGCCAGTCTTCAGATGGTTTTTGTTTATTTGATGTGATAATTTCTACCTGATCGCCGCTGCGGAGTTTGTGAGAAATAGGCACCAGTTTATGGTTCACTTTTGCACCAATGCATTTTGAACCTACTTCGCTGTGTACCGAAAACGCAAAATCCAGCGCTGTAGCGCCTACGGGCAACATTTTTACATCGCCTTTTGGCGTATAGATATAAATTTCTTCGGCCAGGAAACTCATTTTAAAATCCTGCAAAAAGTCTACAGAGTTTGTATCGTGGCTGGTAAGCACTTCGCGAATTTGGCCAAACCATTTATCAAACCGGCTTTCGTCGCCGCCGCCTTCTTTGTATTTCCAGTGGGCGGCCAACCCTTTTTCGGCAATTTCGTTCATGCGTCTGGTACGAATCTGCACTTCTACCCACTTTCCGTACGGCCCCATCACTGTTGTGTGCAGGGCTTCGTAGCCATTGCTTTTTGGATTGCTTAGCCAGTCGCGCAGCCGCTCGGGCGAAGGCGTGTATTCATCGGTAATCATGGAATACACTTTCCAGCAGTCTTCTTTTTCTTTTTCGGGCGATGTGGTTAAAATAATCCGCACCGCAAAAAGGTCGTACACTTCTTCAAAACTCACCGCCTTTTTTTTCATTTTATTCCAGATGGAATGAATGCTTTTGGGGCGCCCCTGGATTTCAAATACAAAACCGGCAGCGGCTAGCTTTTCGTCTAACGGCCGGATAAATTCGTTAATATAACGGGTGCGTTCGCGCTTGGTTTCGGCAAGTTTGCGGGCAATTTCTTTGTAGGTGCCTGGCTCCAAAAACTTCATGGAAAGGTCTTCCATTTCTGTTTTAATATTATACAAGCCCATGCGGTGCGCCAGCGGCCCGTACACATAAACGGTTTCTGAGGCAATTTTCAACTGCTTTTCCGACTTCATGCTATCCAATGTGCGCATGTTGTGCAACCGGTCGGCAAGTTTAATAATAATCACTCTTGGATCGTCGGTGAGGGTTAATAGAATTTTTCTAAAGTTTTCGGCCTGTTGCGATGCGTTTACATCTACAACCGTAGATATTTTAGTTAATCCGTCTACAATTTTGGCAATTTCATTTCCAAATTCTCTTTGAATGTCTTCTAAACCAATGTCGGTATCTTCAACGGTATCGTGCAGCAGGGAGCAAATAGTGGAACGAACGCCTAAGCCAATTTCTTCGGTACAAATGCGGGCCACTGCCAAAGGATGAAGAATGTATGGCTCGCCGCTTTTGCGCCGCATGCTTTTGTGCGCTTCGGCAGCCATTTCAAAAGCGTTCCTTATGCGCTTGCGATCGCCGGCTTTTATGCGCGACTTTAAAGAGCGAAGCAGCCCTCTGTATTCGCGCAGGATCAACTTCTTTTCCTGCTCCTCGTTTAAACTGTATTTTGGCAATTGCTCAACGGTTTCCATAGATTACGAATTTAAGTCAATTTGCGAACGGACACTTTTTTACATGCAAAAGGTTTATTTAAATTGTAAAAACCCTACATTTGCAACCCAATTAAAATACGAGGTAGGAAGTTGGAAGTACGAAATGAGGAAGCCTCTACAACTTTGTACTTTTAATTTAAAACTTCAAACTTTATAATGCGGGTGTGGCGAAATTGGTAGACGTATCAGACTTAGGATCTGACGCCGCGAGGCATGGGGGTTCGAGTCCCTCCACCCGCACAGTACAAACAATGCTCAATGTTCAACAAACAATTATCAATGTTCAAGTACTTGAACATTGTCCGTTGAACATTGAGCATTGAACATTAGAATATCAAAAACACCATCATGGCAACAGTTATCGAACATGAAATAGCCCCGCTGCACAAACAATTAGACGTTACTATTAATAAACAGGATTACCTGCCTCAGTTTGAAAAAGCCATTAAGGATTATAGTAAAAAAGCAAACATTCCCGGCTTCCGCAAAGGCATGGTTCCTTCGGGGTTAATTAAAAAAATGTACGGTAATTCCTTATTTGTAGATGAAGTGCTGAAAACAGTAGATAAAGAGGTAATCAATTATCTTCAAACAGAAAAGCTTGACATTTTTGCGCAGCCGCTGCCTAAAGAAATGAACCTTTCGCAGCTGGATGTAAATAAGCCCGATGACTATACTTTTTCGTTTGAAGTGGGTATGAAGCCCGATTTTAACCTGCCCGATTTAGCGCAACTCCCCTTAAAAAGGTATAAAGTAGAAATTACTGGCGAAGCCGTTGCCGAAGAGGTAGAACGCCTGCGCAGCCGTCATGGCAATATGACCGAACCCGAAGAAGTAACCGGCGATGAAATTGTACTAAACGTAACCTTTGTAGAAACCAATGCGGCTGGCAACGAAATAGATGGTGGAATTAAAAAAGATAATTCGCTGCTGGTAAAATACTTTAAAGAAAGCCTTCGACCCAATTTGATAGGGAAAAAGAAAGGAGATGAAATTCAAATAGCTTTTGATGAAGCTTTTGAAGGAAAAGAAAGAGAATGGGTGTTGCAGGATTTGGGACTCGATTCCTCTACTGACAAACATTTTAAACTACTGATTACTAAAGTAGGTTTGATAGAATTACAGGACTTAAACGAAGAATTTTTTACGCAGTTATTTCCTGGAGACGAAGTAAAAACAGAAGAAGAATTTAGAGAAAAAATCCGTCAGCAATTAGAAGCGCAGTGGGATAGCGAAAGCAGAAACCAACTGCAACATCAAATTTATCATGCATTGCTGGAGAACACACAAATAAGCTTTCCGCAGGATTTTCTAAAGCGCTGGGTAAAAACACAAAACGACGAAAAAGAACCAAAAACCGATGAGCAGGTAGAGCAGGAGTTTCCGAACTTTTTGAACCAGTTAAAATGGACGTTAATAACAGATAAAATTGTTACCGACAACAATATACAGGTACAACAGGCAGACATTCGGGAATTTGCCAAACAACAATTACTGGGTTACATGGGCGGCGCTGCTTTAGATGAAGAGCAGCAATGGGTTAGGGATTATATTGACCGTATGATGAAGGACAAAAAGTATGTAGAAGATTCGTTTTCCCGCGTTCAAATGCAACAACTATTTGCCTGGGCAGAAACAAGGGTGCAGCCAGTGGAAACCTCCATTTCAAAAGAAGAATTCATCCACATGAACCAGGAGCATCAGCACCAGCATGGCGAAGGATAACAGAGAATTGAAAATAAAAAGGTGGAGAATTGAGAAATCGGTTCTCCATTTTTATTTGGACGTAACTTAACCACAAAGAATACAAGTAAAGGCACAAGAATTACAATGATCTTGTGCACTTAGTAGGTAACCTTTGTGCGCTTTGTGGTTAAAAAAGTTCAATAGAATTATGTAAGATGAACGGAGCGTCGCAAGCAAAGTTTCATAGCAGCACAACAGCCCCTAACATAAAAATTTAAATCGTCAATCGTAAAATCTTTAATCCCCTGTCCTTTTGTCGCATTTTTCGGGTAGCATGTTATTTGCTACATTCGTTTCCATTAAATTAATTTACCTATTTAATTTCTTATATGACCTTTAACTCGGAATTTGAAAAATACGCTGTAAAACACCGGGGCATGAGCAGCAATACACTGCACAGTTACGCCTCTCATTTAGTAACCGCACTTACGCCCAATATAATAGAAGAACGCCCCATGAACGTGGCTGTAATGGATGTGTACAGCCGACTGATGATGGACCGCATTATCTTTTTAGGTTATCCTATTAATGATGAAGTGGCTAATATTATTACGGCGCAACTCCTGTTTTTAGACTCATCTGACCGCACCCGCGATATCAATATGTACATTAACTCGCCCGGCGGCTCCGTTTATGCCGGACTGGGTGTGTACGATACCATGCAATATGTAAGTCCGGATCTGGCAACTATTTGTATTGGCATGGCGGCTTCTATGGGCAGCGTATTACTTGCTGCAGGCACGCACGGTAAACGGGCGGCGCTGAAACATGCCCGTGTAATGATGCATCAGCCAAGCGGCGCTATTGGCGGACAGGCAACCGATATTGAAGTAACCGTAAAGGAAATTCGCAAGCTGAAAAAAGAATTGTACGATATTGTTTGCCATCACTCCACCCAAACATTTGAACGTGTGGAAGCAGATTTTGATCGCGATTACTGGATGACTGCATCAGAGGCAAAAGATTATGGATTGGTAGATGAAGTTTTGCTGGTAAACCCACGTAAAGAGAAAAAAGCCGAAAACAAATAAATCATTTTATAAACGAATACACAACATGAGCGCACAAGACTTATGGAACAACCGGTTGGTAATGCAGCCGCAGCCCAACCCCGAAGAACCCGAGCACGAAGAAGAAGAAAAAGAAGAGCGTGCCGAAGTAGATACTCGAATGCTGTACAAAAAGCTGGAGCGCTATTTTTTCGACACCCGCAGTATTTACCTGTGGGGTGTTGTTGACGATAAATCGGCCAAAGATGTAGTAACCAAATTACTGCTGCTGGAAGCCGATGCTCCCGGAAAAGAAATAAAATTTTTCATTAGCAGTCCCGGCGGATCTGTAACCAGCGGAATGGTTATATACGATACCATGCAACTCATAAAATCGCCGGTAAGCACTGTTTGCATGGGGCTTGCGGCATCTATGGGTTCTATTTTATTAAGCGCCGGCGAAAAGGGTAAAAGATATATTTATCCGCATGGCGAAGTAATGATTCATCAGCCATCGCTTGGCGGCCACATACAAGGTGTGAGCGCCGATATGGAAATTCATGCAGAGCAAATATTGCGTACCAAATTAATGGGCGCCCGCATATTGGCTGAAAACACGGGCCAAACCATTGAACGTATTAAAAAAGATTTTGAACGCGATTACTGGATGGATGCCGAAAGAAGTATTGAATACGGCATTGTAGATGAAGTGTTGCACAAGCTTTATTAAGTTCACAAGTTCCAGAGTTCACATTTGATGAACTTATTAAAAAGGTTCAAAAAAGGGGTAATGCATGTCCACAGCTTGCAAACTACTAAACTTGTAAATTCCTGAACTTCTAAACCCAAACGCCAAACTTTTCTAAAATCGAATTTAAACCGCTGCTTACCGGCGGTTTTTTTTACTTTTGCAGTCAATTAAAAGGGCAAACCTCTTAAAAAGGGGTATTACTCAACGACCCTCAAATTATCCAAATGGCTAAAAATATATTGCATTGTTCTTTTTGCGGGCGCAGCCGCGACGAAGTGAAAATCTTAATTGCGGGGCAGGAAGGGCATATTTGCGAAAACTGTGTAGAACATGCACGCGAAATTATCGACCAGGAGTTGTTGGTTCGCGATGACAAAACGGGTGCTTCTACTTCCTTTAAGCTTACGGTAAAAAAGCCAATGGAAATGAAGAAGTTCCTGGATGAATACATCATTGGCCAGGATGAAGCAAAGAAGGTATTATCCGTTGCGGTGTACAACCATTACAAACGTCTTCAATACAAAACCGAAAACACCACCGAAATTGAAATAGATAAAAGCAATATTGTAATGGTGGGCGAAACCGGCACTGGTAAAACCCTGTTAGCAAAAACTATTGCCAAACTGCTGAACGTACCTTTTGCCATTGTAGATGCCACCGTATTTACCGAAGCCGGTTATGTAGGCGAAGATGTGGAAAGCATTTTAACCCGTTTGCTGCAGGTGTGTAATTATGATGTGCCTTCGGCAGAACGCGGCATTGTATATATTGATGAAATAGATAAAATTGCCCGTAAGGGCGACAATCCATCCATTACCCGCGATGTAAGTGGTGAAGGTGTGCAGCAAGGCATGCTGAAGCTTTTGGAAGGTACCGATGTTTTGGTGCCACCACAAGGTGGACGCAAACATCCTGAGCAAAAGCTAATCAAAATCAACACCCAAAATATACTATTTATTTGCGGTGGCGCTTTTGATGGTATTGATAAAATAATTGGCCGCCGCGTACAAACAAATACCATTGGTTTTAATGTAGATAAAGATTTGCAGGAAAGCATGAAGAAAAACCTGCTACGCTATATTACCGCGCAGGACCTGAAATCGTTTGGGCTTATTCCCGAACTGTTAGGCCGCTTACCGGTAGTAACCCACCTTGATCCGCTGGATGCAGAAACATTGCGCGCTATTTTGGTTCAGCCAAAAAATGCGTTGATAAAACAATATGTTCGGTTGTTTGAACTGGAAGGAATTAAGCTAACCATTGAAGAAGATGTATTAGATTTTATGGTAGAAAAAGCAATGGAATATAAACTCGGTGCAAGAGGTTTACGCTCTATTTGCGAAGGCATTTTAACCGATTCGATGTTTGAACTGCCTTCCTCGCAAGAAAAATATTTTAACCTGGACCTTGAATACGCCAAACGCAAGTTTGATAAAAGCAAAGTAAGCTTGTTGAAAGTGGCGTAGGAGAAGATAACAGTTGGCAGATGGAAGTTGGTAGTTGGTCGTTCGCAGATGACAGTTGACGGATGACAGTTGGGCGTCGGCAGAGTAACTAAACCAAACCTTTAAACCCTAAACCCTTAAACACCTAAACCCTTAAACCTTATAATTATGTTCGGAGATATGATGGGAATGAATAAAGACAAAGCGCAAGGGCAAATGTCGGAACTGGTAGAGCGTTTAAAAACCGAAGCCAACCTAACCGATGAACAAGCCTTGAATGTGCTGGAAACAATGAAGAATTTTGTAGTGGAAAAATACCCCATGCTGCAGGGAGCTGTTGGTAGTATTTTCGGCGGGAAGTAAAAAACTAAAAACTTATAAAAAACCCTTCTGCTTTGTACGGCAGAGGGGTTTTTTTAATGTTTTTTCTTTAGAATTACTTGTAGATAGAATACATTGCTTAAAGGCAATAATTTCAAAAAATAATCCCGCTTACTGCGGGATTATTACTTTTATTTTTAGTTTAAAGATCAACTGCAACCCATGCTGTTTCCGCAATTCAAACATTTATAACAAGTACCACTGCGGATTGTTATGTGACCACAGGTATTACAAGCCGGTGCATCACTTTGCATTTGGCGGCCAGCCGCATTTACTGCATCTAAACCGCTGGTGGCTTTTACAGGCTTTTGCGCTTTTGCCGCCTGCGGTGCAGAGGCTAAAATACGCAGGCTAGAAAGTTCTGGCACTTTCACCGGTTCGTCCCATGCTTCGGTTCCGGTATTCATTACTTCGGGTTTGTCCAGCACATGAACTAAATCTGTACGGTTTAAATATTCGTAACCCAACGCCCGGAAAATAAAATCAACAATAGAGGTAGCTGATTTAATGTTTGGATGTTCTACAAAACCTGCCGGATCAAATTTGGTGAACACAAATTTTTCTACATATTCTTCCAGCGGAACACCGTATTGCATACCGATTGAAACAGCTATGGCAAAACAGTTTAACATGCTGCGCATAGTGGCGCCTTCTTTAGCCATATCAATAAAGATCTCTCCTAACGTACCATCACCGTATTCGCCGGTGCGCAGGAAAATAGTTTGTCCGTTAATTTTTGCTTTTTGTGTAAAGCCACGGCGTTTAGCAGGCAGCGCACGACGCTCAACAATAGAAGCTAATTGTCTCTTTAAGTTTGTATCTGGCGAAGCCTGAACCCTTTTAGTCACTTCTTCCAACAATTCTTCAATAGTCAACTTTGCCATGTCCACTAAGGAGGAATCAGTTTGCAGATGATGGTTGACGGATGACAGACTGTTAGCGTCAGTTTTCTCTCCTCTGTCAACTTTCATCTGTCCACTGTCAACTTTCTGCTCACTATCAACTTTGCTTTTCTTTTTATCGCTTTTATTAGAAAGCGGCTGCGATAATTTAGAACCATCGCGGTACAGCGCACAGGCTTTCAAACCTAATTGCCAGCTTAATAAATACGAGTCAGCAATTTCTTCTACAACTGCTTCGTGCGGCAGGTTAATGGTTTTGGATATGGCGCCGGAAATAAATGGCTGTGCCGCTCCCATCATACGAATATGACCATGAGCATGAATAAATCGCACTCCTTTATTGCCACATTTATTAGCACAATCAAACACAGGCAGATGTTCTTCTTTTAAAAGGGGCGCTCCTTCTACCGTCATTGTGCCGCACACAAAATCGTTTGCAGCCGCCATTTGATCGTCGGTAAAACCTAAAGCTTCCAAAAGGCTCCATTCAAAATTGTAGTATTGTTCGGGTGCAAAACCTAAGCGTTTTAAACATTCTTCGCCTAAAGCATACACGTTAAATACAAAGCCAATTTCAAACGCGCTTTTAACGGCTTTATCCAACTTTGCAATTTCCTCTGCTATAAATCCTTTTTCGGTTAATGTTTGATGGTTGATGTGTGGCGCTCCGGCAAACGAACCTCTTCCCACCGCATATTTGATAATGGCGTCCATTTCTTTTTCGGTATAGCCAAGGTTAGTTAGGGCAACCGGAACAGATTGATTAATGATTTTAAAATAACCGCCACCTGAAAGTTTTTTAAATTTCACCAGCGCAAAATCGGGCTCCACACCAGTTGTATCGCAATCCATTACCAACCCGATTGTTCCGGTTGGTGCAATTACCGTCGCCTGTGCATTTCTAAAACCAAATCTTTCACCTAATTCCACAGCATCGTCCCAGGCTTTGCAGGCCGCTTTTAATAAATAATCGGGTGTGTGCTGCGCTTTTAAGCCTTGTGGTTTTACACTTAATCCTTCGTAGCTGTCGGCATCGTAAGCTGCTAAACGATGGTTGCGCATTACCCGCATCATGTGTTCCTTATTTTCTTCGTAGCGCGGGAAAGCACCCATGGTTTCCGCCAGTTCGGCCGATGTTTTATAGGCAGTACCCGTCATAATTGCGGTAATAGCGCCGGCAATGCCACGGGCTTTTTCACTGTCGTACGGAATGCCGCTCACCATTAACATAGTGCCCAGGTTTGCATAACCCAAACCAAGTGTGCGGTATTCGTAACTTAATTGCGCTACTTCTTTAGATGGAAACTGTGCCATCAAAACCGAGATTTCCAAAACAGTTGTCCATAAGCGGCAGCAATATTCAAAGCCTTCAACGTCTAACTTGTTAGTGTCGTTGTTGTAAAATTTCATAAGGTTAGCACTCGCCAAATTACATGCGGTATTATCTAAAAACATGTATTCCGAACAAGGGTTTGAAGCCCTTATTTCGCCGCCTTCGGGGCAGGTATGCCATTCGTTAATGGTTGTATTGTATTGCGTCCCGGGATCGGCACAGCGCCAGGCAGCATAAGCTAATTGGTTCCATAAATCGTTGGCGGCTACTTTCTTCATCGTGCGGCCATCGGTGCGTGCTGTTAAATCCCAGTCCTCCCCTTTTTCGAGCTTTTCAAAAAACGCATTGGGTATGCGAACAGAGTTGTTTGAGTTTTGACCTGAAACCGTGCGATAGGCTTCGCCTTCGTAATCCGATGCATAACCGGCATCAATTAAAGCCGCCACTTTTTGCTCTTCTTCTACTTTCCAGTTAATAAATTTTTCTATTTCGGGATGGTCTAAATCTAAACAAACCATTTTGGCTGCCCGCCGGGTAGTTCCACCGCTTTTTATAGCGCCGGCCGCCCTATCGCCAATTTTTAAAAAAGACATTAAGCCAGATGATGTTCCGCCGCCGCTTAACTTTTCGCCTTCGCCTCGCAGGTTGGAATAGTTGGTACCTACGCCCGAACCATATTTAAAAATGCGGGCTTCGCGAACCCACAAATCCATGATGCCGCCATCATTCACCAAATCATCTTCTACACTTAAAATAAAGCAGGCATGCGGTTGCGGACGTTCGTAAGCAGATGTTGAATTTTTTAGTTGTCCGTCTACCTGATCTACATAATAATGGCCTTGCGGCTTTCCTTTAATGCCGTAGCTTTCGTACAAACCTGTATTAAACCATTGCGGCGAATTGGGCACGCACATTTGTGCCAATATAGAATACACCAGTTCTTCGTAAAAAACAGTAGCATCTTTTTCCGATGCAAAATAACCCGAGCGTTCGCCCCAAACTTTCCAGCAATTGGCCATGCGATGCGCTACTTGTTTAACCGAAGTTTCGCGGCCGGTGGTGCCGTCAGGTTGAGGAACGCCTGCTTTTCTAAAATATTTTTGAGCTAAAATATCAGTAGCAATCTGGCTCCACTGTCGCGGCACTTCCACGTTGTTCATTTCAAATACCACTTCGCCGCTAGGGTTGCGAATAACCGATGTGCGGTAATCGTATTCAAACAGGTCAAATACTGCTACGTCATCTTTGGTATATTTGCGGGGGAAAGTGAGGCCTTTTTTGGATGTTTTTGTTTCGTTCACCATATTCAATACTTTATAATGTTTGTATTTTCTACCCTTTTTAAAAAAGTTTGCGGGGACGACGAAACTAAGAAGCTAAACCGAAATAGAGAGACGAGAGATGTACACATGTGAGGTTAATTTGGTGGACAAGTTTTCTAATGCAAGGCCGTACAGCATTTTGTGAATTGTGCACTTTTTATTCACATTTATTGGTCTGCTTTTTAATTGCTCAGTCTCTCTTAAAAAGCCTTTAAAAAGGGGTGACTAAGCAGTGGCTTTCTACGGCTTTGGAGGCTTGTAATGCCGTTACCAAAAGTTTGTGCATTTTTGCACCTTAACCCCTTTTAATGAAGTTGCCTGTTTATCCCACTTTATTGAAAAAAAAGAAGCACGGAGAAAAAGCCCTTGCTATTTTACTCGACCCGGATAACGTGTCACTTTCCTCTGTTAACCAGGTAGTAACGCTTGCGGTAGCGGCTAACACCGATTATTTTTTTGTTGGCGGCAGCTTAGTTGTTTCCGATAACCTGGATCAAACCATACTTCTAATAAAAAGCCTTTGCTCTATTCCTGTGTTGCTTTTTCCCGGTGCTCCATCGCAAATTAGTAAGCACGCCGATGCGCTTTTATACTTGTCTTTGATATCGGGCCGCAATGCCGAATTGTTAATTGGACAACACGTTATTTCGGCACCTGCAGTAAAACGAAGCGGGCTTGAAATTATCTCTACCGGCTACATGGTTATTGATGGTGGATCGCCCACAACAGTGTCGTACATCAGCAATGCCACGCCCATACCTGCCGATAAGGCGGACATAGCTTTGTGTACTGCAATGGCCGGTGAAATGCTGGGCAACAAGCTTATTTATATGGATGCCGGCAGCGGCGCAAAAACCCCTATCACCGAAAAAATGATTAGCACTGTTGCGCAAAATATTGATGTGCCGTTAATTATTGGCGGGGGTATAAAAGAGGCCGAAAAGGCCTATTTGGCTTGTAAAGCCGGCGCCGATGTAATTGTAATTGGCAATGCTTTTGAAAAAGATTTTTCGCTGATTAAAGAGATGTCAGAGGCCGTGCATTCGGTGGCGGTGAAAGCTTAATTTATTTGCGATGCTTTAATCACTTTTTATACAAAAAAATGAAGAATACTTTACTGACCATTACACTAACTTTTATAACGACTTTGCTGTTTGCACAGTTGGAAAAAGCTACATACAAAACGGTTGCAGATAAATTTGAAAAAGGTTACAACAATAATAATTACGATACCCTTTTTTCAATGTTTTCAAGTGAAATGCAAACGGCCTTACCGCTCGATAAAACAAAAGCTTTTTTATCGGGCTTAAAAAATCAGGCAGGAAACATTAAGAGTCGCGAATTTATAAACTACGAAAAAGGCTCTTACGCTTCTTATAAAACAATGTTTGACAAAGGAATTTTTTCGGTGAACATTTCTCTTGATGCCTTTTCGAAAATTAATGGATTATTTGTAAAACCATTTACAGAAAGCAACCTGCCGAAAATGGAACGTAATACAACAGGCTTACATCTTCCATTTAAAGGCGAATGGACGGTTGTGTGGGGCGGCGATACAAAAGAATTAAATTATCATGTAGAAAGCAGGGCGCAGAAAAACGCTTTTGATATGGTGATCACTGATGCTACCGGAAAAACGTTTAAAACAAACGGTGAAACAAACGAGGATTATTATGCTTTTGGGAAAGAACTTTTTGCGCCTTGCGATGGAGAAATAGTTTTAGTTGTTGATGGCGTAAAAGATAACAAGCCGGGAGAATTAAATCCGATGTATATTCCGGGTAACACAGTTATTATCAAAACAGAAAATAATGAACATTTGTTCCTTGCACACTTTAAACAACATTCAATAAAAGTGAAGCAAGGACAAAAAGTGGCTCAAGGGCAACTTTTAGGTCTTTGCGGAAATTCGGGCAATTCATCGGAAGCACATTTACATTTTCAT
>JBBSRB010000077.1:0-14282 GCA_038243445.1 Chitinophagales bacterium
GATTTAAAACAGATTAACGAAGCGCAAAACAAAAAGTACACAAAGCTTGATCTAGATTATAAGTTTAACGACCCCAAAGATGTAAACCGCATTTATTACCGTAGCGATCATTACAACTTTGCCCGCTATGGTGTGCCCATTATTTTTTACTACGATGGAATGTTGGGCGCCGATTATCATAAACCTACCGACACCCCTGATAAAATTGATTATAAACTGCTTGAAAAGCGGGCCCGGCTTGTGTTTTATACAGCCTGGGAAATGGCCAATAGAAATGATATGCTGAAACGAGATTTGGAAATGCCGGTGCTGAGAAGATAACAATTATGGTTTTAAAATAAAAATGCGAAGGTTGTTGCCTTCGCATTTTTTGTGCTGGCGCTGCTAGGCAAAGAGATAGTTTTAAAATAACGAATGGAGTTTGCTTGTTGACATTCAGCTCTGGCCCAGCACCTGACGCAAGTATGCAGCTAAGCTTTGCTGCGCCAGCTTACTTGTGCCTTTGCTACAAGCGATAGCCAGTTGCTGGTTAAAATATATCTTTTTCCTACGGCAAGGCACAAGTACGCCGCCAACACCATTGAGGGTTATCACCGCCAGATCCGTAAAGTAACCAAGACCAAAGGTGCTTTTACTTCTGATATGGCGCTGCTCAAACTAATGTACCTGGCAACCCGAAACATTGAAAAAAGTGGACCATGCCGCTGCAAAACTGGAGCATCACTGTCTCGCAGCTGAGCATTATTTTTGGTGAGCAAAGAGTGAAGCTCACCCTCTAAATTACCGCAGAAGAGGCCGCGTCTTGCTCTTTTAAAGGGAGCCGCCACCGCCCCTTCTGCCACATCAAAATTATCTTTGACACAGTTTGATTTACATACCTGATTTGGGAATGCCGGTTTTGCGTAGATAAGTTTTTCCATTTGTTTTGTATGTGTCAGACACCTTCAATGTGCCTGACATTATCCACTGAAAGCATTAATCCAGATGCAAACTTGGTGTATCCCACCGTATTCAGGAGCTTTAGTAAACCTGCTTTTTAATATTTAGAACAGCTTTGACATTCCTTTCAATTACCAGTTGGGGTTTTTATACAGAAGCATTTAGTTGTCTTTGAATCGCAGCAGGCATAATACCCAGTTGCACAAGAAACGGAACAGGCCACTGTAACAGGGAAACCAGTCTCAATTGAACATGATGTTGAACCATTACCACCTGAACTACATTTTGGTGCTCCACCACTACCATCATTAATAAGACTTGGATGAGCAACCAGATTAAATTTATCCAGGGCTGTAAATGCTGCTGCAACAGATGTGTTTTTTAATTTATAGGCATCCCATTTGCCTGTAAGTACAGAAAGTCCATAGCCCAGAACTTCCCTGTCTAATGATAACTTAATAAAGTTATTTTTTGTATAAGCTGTAACTTTTTATTTGAATCTTCTTCATCCAATCCAAACAACATTACCTTGTTATCCTTTTTTGAATGAATGAGTAATGAACGCTTATCTTTAAAATGAATAATATCTGCATACTCTAATTTACCTTCCTTTATATGAGCAGGTATTTCCTTCTCAAAAGCTAATACAATTACTTTATCTACCTCGTCTTGTTTTTCTGGATTTGTAGATTGCAGGATCATCACCTCCTTGTTAGAAGTTATTTTAATATAAGTCTCACCAGTTGATATTTCTCCTTTTTCATTTTGAATTGTCGTGTTGAGTGCTTTTGAAGTTTCTTTAAAAGATTTTTCTTTATTGCAGGCAATTAAAAGCAAGACTGTAATAATTAAAAAAAATAAACTTTTCATAAATTTTTTTAATAAATATAACACATTTAATGAGCGTTTTACTATTTAAACCTACATGTAGTGGGAAATGACATCCTAAGTTCTGACCTAAGAATCATCAGTGAAGCGCAAAATTATAAATACATAAAAATGGAGTTGGATTATAGATTTCACGATCTGAAAGATGTGAACCGCATTTGTTACAGAAGTGCTTTAAAAGATTGTAAAGCATGAGTTAGTGAAAGGTACCGTTTAGTACATACAAAAATTCTAACTCACAGGCTCTGCGATGCTTATAACTCAAAACAGAATTAAATTTTATGTTCTTTTACATATCCTAAACTCAATAAGCATTTCCTTTGATAAATTTCTTTAGTTCATTTGCTGAGGGGAATGGAGAACCAATATACTCCTTATCAATTCCTTGATTATTAAATGAAAGTCGGATTTTGTCCCAGCACCTAACGCAAGTATGCAGTTAAGCTTTGCTGCGCCAGCGTACTTGTGCCTTTGCTATAAGCAATGTCCGGTTCATGATTAAAATATATCTTTTTCCTACGGCAAGGCACAAGTACGCCAGCACAAATTACCCGCCCTGCATAATTGCGCCAAGCCGTAAAAGTTTTTTTTTCATTTGGATTTTGGCACAGTTAATATTACAGTCTCTTAAGTATTTGTGAGGTTTCGGGGCCCAGTTTAAAAAATTTTCTGCTGTTATAGATGGCTATTTGATGTGCTTCATAGAATTACCTATTGTACAAGTGTGCGACGCAACAGGAGCCAAATAGTAGCACTGCTGCTAAGTACAAAATAAAAATGCGGAACCTTTAAAAACATGCCCAAGAGGGGTAGAAAGCCTCCGCTTTTAAAACTGAAATTTTACCAACCCAAAACATAGGCAAACACCAATGGCGCAACAATGGTAGCATCGCTTTCAATAATAAATTTTGGTGTGTTAATATCCAGCTTGCCCCAGGTAATCTTTTCGTTTGGCGTAGCGCCGGAATAAGAACCATAAGATGTAGTGGAATCGGAAATCTGGGCAAAATAACTCCAAAAGGGTATTTCGTGCATTTCTAAATCCTGATACATCATGGGCACTACACAAATAGGAAAATCACCGGCAATACCGCCGCCAATTTGGAAAAAACCAATGCCTTTACCGCTACTATTATCTTTATAAAAATTGGCCAGCCAAACCATGTATTCAATGCCGCTTTTCATGGTGGTTGCTTTTAGCTCGCCTTTGTACACATAGGATGCAAAAATGTTTCCCATGGTACTGTCTTCCCAACCGGGCACTACAATGGGCAGGTTTTTTTCAGCGGCAGCAATCATCCAACTGTCTTTTGGGTCAATTTGATAACTGTCCTTCATTACGCCGCTGTTTAGCAATTGGTACATATACTGATGCGGAAAAAAACGTTCACCGGCCTTTTCTGCATCGCTCCATAATTTATGAATGTGTTTTTGAATGGTTCTAAAAGCCTGCTCTTCGGGTATGCAGGTATCGGTAACGCGGTTTAGTCCACGCTCCAGCAAATCCCATTCTTCTTTGGGCGTTAAATCGCGCCAGTTGGGTAGCCGCTCGTAATGGTTGTGCGCCACCAGGTTCATAATGTCTTCTTCAAGGTTAGCGCCGGTGCACGATATGATATGTATCTTATCCTGACGGATCATTTCGGCAAGCGATATTCCTAATTCGGCCGTACTCATAGCACCTGCAAGAGTTACCATCATTTTACCGCCTTCGGCGAGATGCGTTTCGTAACCTTTTGCCGCATCTACTACAGTGGCGGCGTTAAAATGGCGATAGTGGTGCGTTATAAATTGTGATATCGGGCCTTTATTCATGATGATTATTTTAGCCCGCAAAAATACATTTGTTCCATACAAAAAAGCTTTTTGAACCAAGCGATACAAAGTGGTGTTGTTAAATGAAACAAGACAGAAGATTAATGGGTGATTTCAAGGTTTTTTTTAGAAGGTTGCGCAGATAACATTTACCACCCTTTTTTCAAGGTTTTTATTAGTGGACACTAAAAATGTTTTACGTTAACACATTAAACCATTTTATATGTAGACGTTTGGAAGCCTCTTTATACCCTTTTTTAAACGTTTTTAATTATTTTTAAGATCCTTTCGTTCTTTACAAGGAAGAAAAAGTTACCCCTTTTGCACAGGTTTTTAAAATGCACTGATGTTACTTGAGCCTGGTTTACTTTTAAAGAATGAATTTTTTAGCACATGCTTACCTTTCGTTTAATCATCCGCAGGTGCTGGCGGGTAACATGGCTTCGGATTTTATAAAAGGAAAAGCACAGTACACATATCCGCCGCAGATGCAGGCGGGTATCAAATTACATAGAAGTATTGATGCGTTTACAGACAACCACCCGGCAACCAAAAGGGCGCAGGAAGTGTTTCGAAAAGATTACCGCCTGTACAGCGGACCGTTGGTAGATATTATTTACGATCATTTTCTGGCAATTGATAAAGCTATTTTTGAGCCGGGTGCACTAAAAGAGTTTTCGTTGCAGGTATATGCTTTGCTGGAAGCACAATCTTTTTACCTTCCGCAACGTTTCTTAACCATTCTGCCTTACATGAAGGAGCAAAACTGGTTGTTTAATTATAGCACAATGCAAGGAATCGAGCAAAGCCTAAAAGGGTTGGTACGCCGCGCAGCGCACCTAACCGACTACGCAACAGCATTTAATTTGTTTACAGCAAATTATAGTTACTTGCAAACTTGCTACGATTCATTTTTTAAAGATGTTAAATACAACGCACGTAAAGAATTTGAGCAACTTGTTTTGTAACCGGCACCTCTTTGTGTATAGAAAAAATTTATTTTAGAGGCCTTTTTAAACGTTATTATGCATTATGAAAAAAACACTAATTGTCCTTTTCTTTTTGGCTGCTACCCATGGACTTTACGCCCAAACAATGATTAGTACGCCACCGGTAAAGCTTCCGGCATTAGATAAATCGCCAATGGATATGGCTTACTTCCCGGTAAATTACCCGGTGCTTAAGATTCAGGAGAAAGCCACCTCGCCCCTTGTTGCCCGGGTTATTTACAGCAGACCGCAAAAGGCTGGTCGTCCCGTTTTTGGCGACCTTGTGGAGTACGGAAAAGTTTGGCGCCTTGGTGCAAACGAAGCTACCGAAATAGAGTTCTTTAAAGATGTAATTGTTGCCAATAAAAAAGTACCAAAAGGCAAATACACGCTGTATGCTTTGGTAAACCCAGAGACCTGGACATTTATTCTAAATAAAGAAACCGACGTTTGGGGCGCATTTAAATACGATGAAAAAAAAGATGTAGTGCGCACAACAGTGCCCGTGCAAAAAATGACAGAACCTGCAGAAGCCTTTTCGCTGATGTTTGAAAAAATAAGCAGTGGCGCCGCCTTAACCGTAGCCTGGGACGATGTAAAGGTTTCGTTGCCTGTTTTGGTTAAATAAACAAACCCTTTTGCGCCGTTTAAAAAGCAATTGTGTAATTTTTCAGCATGAAGTATTTTTTTACTTTCCTGTGTGTTGCTTTTTTGCTTGGCGGGTGCTCTCAAAACGATAAAAAACCGGCAGCGGTTACTTCCCTACCTACCAACGTGTCCACCTCTGCACCACGGCCCAATCTTAAATCGGCGGCTCCTGCTCCCGATGTATCGCCGATGGATGTTATTTATTTTCCCGTTGATTATCCCCTGCTAAAAATGTCTAAAAAGGCAGAAGAACTTCCGGTTGCGCGTGTGTTTTACAGCCGCCCGCACAAGCAAGGAAGAAAAATTTTTGGCACTTTAATACCTTTTAACGAGCCATGGCGCCTTGGAGCAAATGAAGCTACCGAAATAGAATTTTTTAAGCCGGTAACTATTCAAAACAAACCCGTAGCTGCCGGGCGCTATATACTTTATTGCATTCCCGAAGAAGCGCAATGGACCATTGTATTTAATACCAATATTTATAGCTGGGGCTTAAAGCCCGATGCTACAAAAGATGTTTACCACTTTGTTATTCCAGCAAAAAAGCATTCTGTTTCTTACGAATACTTTACCATGCTTTTTCAAAATACACCAGGCGGGGCCAACCTAACTATGTGGTGGGATGATGTTACAGCTAGCTTACCAATAACCATTCAATAGAAAATTGCTTCGGAGCAAAAAGCGCTGTGGAAAATGGGTGTTCGCAAAGAAGTTTCCCCCAGCATGATGTACAATTTTTTAACCATTGGCTATACATCAAACCCTTACAATACCCAAGAAACTTTTTATGAAGATATACGCAGTTTGCCTGCTGCTTCTTTCTTAATTTTTTCTTTAGCCAGTCAAACAGTAACAGTAGAAAAGTTTTGGCAGCCTTTTATTAATGTTGATGAAAAGGCCTCGGAAAGCGAAACGGTAGATAAGTTTACCTATCTATTCTTAAATTCTATACAAAAGCGTTTGCGCAGCAATGTAGCCATTGGCAACAGTTTAAGTGTTGCAAGAAGCCATACAATCTGGCAAAAAATTACTGGCACAAAAAGGCGTATTAAACAAATGGGCAATCAACCAAAAAATAAAGCCAAATGAGGCTCATGCGGCTGCAAATATGGATTGGAAATACTGGACGGCTTCTTTTTTATATGCTTAAGCTTTTTTGTATTTTTTATACAATTCATGCCGCCTGTAAGTCTGTGGCAACAAAGGCAATTTACTTTTTCATGGTAAATTATTTATTTTATTGTATTGGTTAACAGGTGCAAAGTAGGCTGCCTTTAAAGTCATGTCAAGCTACTTGTGTATAAGTGGCAAGTTCAAAAAAGTATAGCACTCAGGTGTTCGGAGTGAACGAGATTATTCAGGTGTATTAAATGCAGGATGAGTGATAAATAAGCGGCGTTCAGTGGTAAAAAATTAGGGGGAACATTTTAGGTAAAAACCTTGTTTAGCGAAAATATTCCTGTGATATACGGTAGCTTTCGTACTTAAGAAAAGGAAACATTGTTCTTCTTGCCATTCATTTCACATCTTTGCATCTCATAAATTTATAAAAACATGAAAGCAGGCTCTAAATACATACACGCAGGCACTGAGCCCGACCCAAGCACCGGAGCTATTATGACGCCTATATATCAAACTTCTACGTATGTGCAAACAGCACCCGGCGAAAATAAAGGTTTTGAATATGCACGCTCGCAAAACCCAACCCGGAAGGCTTTGGAAGAAGCATTTGCTGTGATAGAAAATGCAAAATATGGATTAGCATTCAGCAGTGGCGTAGCGGCTACTGATGCGGTCATTAAATTATTAAGTCCCGGCGATGAAGTAATTGCAGGTAACGATATGTATGGCGGAACGTACCGGCTTTTTACAAAGGTTTTTGAAAAGTTTGGTATAAAGTTTCAATATGTAAACATGAGCGATACTGCGGTTATTGAGCAATCGATAAACGAAAGAAATAAACTTATTTGGATTGAAACGCCAACCAATCCGCTGATGAACATTACCGATATAAAAGCGGTGGCTCAGCTTTCAAAAAAACACAATGCATTGCTTTGTGTAGATAATACATTTGCCTCTCCTTACCTGCAAAACCCTTTAGATTTAGGCGCTGATATTGTAATGCACTCGGCAACAAAATACCTTGGCGGACATAGCGATGTTATACAAGGTGCGCTCATGATGAATGATGCAGACCTTCGCGAAAAATTATATTTCATTCAAAAAAGCTGTGGCGCCGTTCCCGGACCGATGGATTGTTTTTTAGTATTGCGCGGCATTAAAACGCTTCATGTGCGTATGCAGCGCCATTGCGAAAACGGTGAAAAAATAGCGCATTTTTTACGCAATCATCCCGCTGTTGCTAAAGTGTATTGGTGTGGTTTTGAAGATCATCCGGGATACAACATTGCCAAAGAGCAAATGCGTGGTTTTGGTGGGATGATGTCGTTTACATTAAAAGACGAAAGTGAAAATAATGTACGACGCGTACTTTCTTCAACGCATTTATTTGCATTGGCCGAAAGTTTAGGCGGCGTAGAGTCGCTTATTAATCATCCGTCTTCTATGACGCACGCCTCTATACCAAGAGAAGAACGAATTAAAAATGGATTATCTGATTCATTAATACGGTTAAGCGTGGGTATTGAAGATGCGGAGGATTTAATCGATGATTTGACTCAGGCAATTGGTTGACCAAGGAAAAAACTTAATAAAGATGTTATGCCCGTTATCTCTCTTTTCTATGGATTGATCGTGTATATGTTTTACTTAGATAATAAGCAACATAAACTGCCGCACATACATGTAAAATATGGAGAATACAATGCTGTTTATGATATATCAGAAGGTACTCTTTAGAAGGTAGCCTCCCGACGAGAAAAGAAAAACTTATTCTTGCCTGGATTGAATTGAGAAGAGAAGATCTGGTTGCTGATTGGGAGTTAGCAGTAAGTGGACAAAAAGTTTTTCCCATCGAACCTTTAAAATGAATTTTATGAACCCCAGGGTCAAGTCTGTTCAAGCGTTGCCTGATTACAAATTAGAGTTGTCATTTGATAATGGTCAGAAAGGCATTTTTTCTGTTGAGCCCTACTTGGATTATCCGGTATTTAGCTCACTGAAAGACGAAGCAACTTTTCGCCAGGTTAAAGCTGTCATGGGGTTTGTAAGTTGGAATGGAGAGATTGACATTGATCCTGATACCTTATACCTTGAGTCTGAATTCGGTTTAGCTTCTGCCAAAAGGTCATTATTCCCGCAAGCGGGAAAGTAGAGGAAAAGCGCATGAACAATGATTTAAAATCATTTTTAGATGAGAAGGTGGAGCAATACAATCAACCCCATTTTATTTCAGCCGATCCTGTTTCTATTCCGCACCTGTTTACCAAAAAACAAGACATAGAAATTGCGGGTTTTTTCGCAGCCGTTTTTGCCTGGGGCAACCGCACAACCATCATTGCAAAAAGTAATGAGTTATTGAAAGGGATGGACTACGATCCGCACCAGTTTGTTCTTCATCATACCGAAAAAGATTTAAAAAACCTGTTGCATTTTAAACACCGAACTTTTAATACAACCGACCTTTTATACTTCATTCAATTTTTACAACATCATTATAAACTTCATCATTCTTTAGAAACCGCATTTGTTCCACACTTAAAAAGCACTGTAATTATAGAAGATGCGCTGAACCATTTTTATGCTCTTTTTTTTAGTTTGGATGATGCGCCCGAACGAACAAAAAAACACATTGCCGCACCATTTAAAGGTTCTACCTGCAAGCGGTTAAATATGTTTTTACGATGGATGGTGCGCAGCGATAATAAAGGCGTTGATTTTGGTATTTGGAAAAGCATAAAACCATGTCAAATTATTTGCCCGGTTGATGTGCATGTAGGCCGCGTTGCACGCCGGTTAAACCTTATTAAAAGGGTTCAAACCGATTGGTTAACGGCAGTTGAATTAACCGAAAACTTAAAAGCCTTTGATGCTGCCGACCCGGTGAAATACGACTTTGCACTTTTTAGTTTGGGGGTAGATGAAACACTTAAAAAAGGGGCAACCACACCCCTTTTTTGAGTGTTTTTAAGGACATTAAAACATAAACAAGCCTCTGTCTCTGCCGCCTACTTTACCGCCCTTAAAAGAACGGATATTGTACGTGAACGTAGCCATAAAATAACGCTGTAAAACAGTGGTCTGATTGTCCACTATTGCGTTTTCGTTGGTGTACCGGTTTACCGATACATTGTTATTTAAAAGATCGTAGGCTGCAAACTTTAGTTGGCCTTTATCATCTTTTAAAAACACTACTGTTAATGCCGCATTCCATAGGCCAATTTCGGGCTGCACGCCAGGCGCAGTCAATGGAGTTTTAATATAGTTGAAAGATGTTTCCCAAACCAAATGTTTCGGCCACCGAAGTACAAACTCGCTACTGGCATTATGCCTGTTGGTTTTAAGATTGTTAAAAGCGCTGCTTTCGTACGTTGTTTTATTAAAACCTACCGAATACCGAAAATTCCATTCAACAATATCTTTCCAGTTAAAGCTTCCGTTTCCGCTTGGGCCAATAGTAGTTGTGGTTACGTAGCTTTTGAGGCTGTTTACAATTAAAAAGTTTCGGTTGTAATTTAAGTTGTAGCCACCGCCAAAAGACACCTGGAAGTTTTTATTGAATTTGTATTGTTTGTTGATGCTGAAATTGTGGTACAAATCGTGCACCCCATCTACATTCACAGGCTTTGAAATCTGCACGCCGTTTGGCAAAACCTGCCTGCTTCTTGTAATAGCATTTTTACGAATGTTGCCATTTAAATAAGCACTTACAAAAAGGGTTTTTTCGGGAATGTTTTTAAAGAAGTTCAGGCTCACCGAATGGCTTAACGTTGGGTTTAAGTCAGGATTGCCTTCTACAATGTATAATGGATTTGTATTGTCGGGGGTTGGTTGCAAATCGTTAATGTTTGGCGGCTCAACAGATGCGGAATAGGAAAGATTCAGTTCTTTCCAGTTGATGCTTACACCGGGCAATAAATATTTGTAATGCTGGTTTAGTTCCTGTGTTTTGCCAAAGTGGTTCCAAATATCTAAAAACTGCATATTGGCTGTAGCTGTTACGCTAAGCTGTTTATACCTCCAGTTTAATCCAGCGCTTGCATTGTTTCGCCAACTGCTTCGGTTTAAATTGTTGGTTAAATCTTCGTTAGGAACAACAAACTTTCCGGCTCCATCTTTATTAAAAGTGCCCACCGCATCTTCGTTGTTGTAATAGGTTCCAGTGTAACCAACACGCAAACTCAATTCCTTTGTTAAGGGCTCGTTGTAGTTGGCATTCAGGTTTGCTGTTAAGTTTTTCTGGTTGCGGTTTCTTAACTGGGCTATTTCTGTTTGGTAAGATGAAGAGCCATCGTAAAACACATTTTCCGCATTATTAATCTGGTCGTTATCAATTGTACCATAATTAAGGGTGTTGGTTAGATTTAATGTGCGGCCCTTTTTGATGAAGTTTTTAAACAACATCAGGCTATGATAATAGCTTACATCGGCTCCATCAATTGCCTGATTGTTTATACTTGTATTTAATAATCCATCAACATTATTCTGATTTTTAAAATTTGTCAGTCTATCACTTAAACGGTCGCTAAAACTAAGCACCGGCTTAAAATCAAAACGGGTTAACGAATCGATTTTTCCTTTCAGTCCTAAGCCAATTCTATGATTAAATGTTTTTGCAATTTCGTCCCTGTTTGTCCGGGTAGTAAAAACCGTATCACCCAAAAATTGTTGCCGGTTATTCAGTTCGGCTATGTTGTTTTTTGATGCGCCATAAAAATATTGCGAGTTTAATGTAAAGCCATTTTTCAATACATGGTTCATATTAAATCCGCCGCCGGTGCTGCTGCTAATGCCCGCGCCCAGGCCGCCAAACGAAATTCCGTTTAAGGCAAATCCGCCATTGCTGTTTACCATCATTGAGCTAACGCCGGTGCGGCCAAAACCACCAAGCGACTGAACATCGCTCATACCAAAACCTGCCCTGTTTAGGTTGTTGGAAAAGCCAATCAGACTTACCTGCATCGTATCTTTAAACAAATTTAAAATAGCGCCTGCTTCGTATCTTTCTTCAGTGCCGGCGCCGGCGTACGCTTTTCCAAACCACCCCTTTTTAATGGCTTTTTTCAGTTTCAAATTAATTACTTGTCCTATATCTCCCGCGGCTCTGTCGGGATTTAATTCCCGCTCGTCTTTATCTTCTGTTAACTGAATTTTATCTATCACATTTGCCGGTAAATTGCGGGTGGCCATTTTCGGATCGTTTCCAAAAAAATCTTTACCATCAACTAAAATCCGGTTTACCCTTTTTCCGTTTGCGGTAATATTTCCATCGGTATCTACCTGCACGCCCGGTAGTTTCTTCAGCATATCTTCTACCAAAGCTGTTGGAAGGGTTTTGAAGGAAGAGGCGTTAAATTCAATAGTATCTTGTCTTACGGTTACAGGCGGCCGTTCGGCATACACCATTACTTCATCCAGCGATTGAGTGGCAGGCGCCATAGCAATGTTTCCAAGGTTTAGGGTTTCGTTATTGGTTAAGGTAAAAACTTTGCGGTACACTTCGTAACCCGAAAAAGAAATGATAACACGGCTTTCTACATGTAATGGAATGCCTGGTACTTTAAACGCACCTTCCGGCGTACTTATGCGGTAGGTTATTAATGATGTATCGGACGCTTTAAAAATGGTAACAGTAGCAAATGCTAAACCTTTTTTTGTGCTTGAATCAATAACCTTTCCTTCAACAGACCCTTGTGCGTTGATGGTTGTTGAAGCAAAAAGTAAAACTGCCGCCAGCGCCAAAATATTTCTCATAAAAACAAGTTAGTTGGTTTATTGCTCAATAATACGATTTCATTCGTAATTAGAAGTAATGTTTTTTATCAGTGGTGAATTTTGGGGATAAAACCTTTCAAAAAGGGTTAGTGGGTTATCGATAAAAACGTTTAAAAAAGGGTAGATAAAAAATTCAATTAATTAAAAATCCTTCAGGAGTTCCCGGGTCAAGCCCGGAATGACAATCGGAGATGTGATCAATGGCAAGGTGGATTAAAGTATAGGCTTTCTGCAATATGCAAACGAGATTTCTACCTGGCACAAAGCAAAAACCTTTAAAGAAGGGTAATAAACTTTATCTGTGTCAACTTTTTAAAAGCTGAGAAATCAAGGATCAAAATTCGAGATATCTGCATTAAGGTTCTGCAATTATCTCTGGGCACTGTTTTTTTATGTTTTTTTTAAATATCATAAGATTATGAAAAGAGATGGACTGCAAAAAAGCTTATGGCAGGAAATAGAAACATATGTTTCTAAAACAACTACACTTCCGGCGCAACCCTTTGATGTAATTGTTGTGGGTGGCGGCATTACCGGAATTACAACGGCGCTGCTGCTGCAAAAAGCGGGTAAAAGTTGTTTGGTTGCCGAAGCCCACAACCTTTGTTTTGGCACTACCAGCGGCACTACAGCGCACTTAAATACCGTTCTCGAAAACTCGTACAAACAAGTAAAAGATGATTTTGGGGAATCGGGTGCACAGTTAGTGGCAAAGGCTACACGACAGGCACTTGATTTGGTAAAACAGCACGTACAAGAATATAATATAGATTGTGGTTACGAGGAAAAAGATGGCTTTTTGTTTTCGCAAACCGACGAACAAACCGATAACCTGAATGATATTTTGCAATGCTCGAAAAACGCTGGTGTTGATGCAGATTTTGTTTCCGATATTCCTGTTCCAACAGAATTTAAAAAAGCAGTGGTGTATCGCCGCCAGGCGCAAATTCATCCTACGCGGTACGTGTATGCCCTTGCAAAAGCGTTTGAAGAAGCAGGCGGCGTTATTTTACAAAACTGTTTTGTAACTAAAGTAGATGGCGGAAAAATGCTTGATGTAGAAACTTCTTTGGGCAACCTTCAGGCGGCGCAGTTAATTTACGCCACGCATCTTCCGCCAGGCATAAACATCATGCATTTTAGAAATGCCCCGTACCGCAGTTATGCGCTTGCAGCTACGTTAAACGATGATGCGTATCCAAATGGTTTGGCTTACGATATGTACGACCCGTACCATTACTACCGCACGCAGGAAGTAGATGGAAAAAAATACTTGATTGTAGGCGCCGAAGATCATAAAACCGGGCACGTGGAAAATACAAATGAATGTTTCCGCAACCTGGAAGCGCATGTGCGCACATTGTATAATGTAGCAGAAATAACGCACCAGTGGTCCGCTCAATACTTTGTACCATCCGATGGACTGGCTTACATTGGGCATTTACCAGGCAGCCCCGAAAACGTTTACGTAGCTACAGGCTTCGGCGGCAACGGTATTACTTATAGTCATATTGCTGCCATTACGTTAACCGATATCATTACAAAAGGGCACGCATTATATGCCGATCTTTTTTCTCCTTCGCGGGTAAAACCGGTTGCCGGGTTTGCCAATTTTGTAAAAGAAAATGCCGACGTGGTAAAAGAGTTTATTTCAAAACGCATTTCTCAAACAAAAATAACCGAACTAAGCAGCCTTGCCAGAGGCGAAGGAAAACTGGTGAAATACGAAGGCGAATCGATAGCGTTATATAAAGATCAGGCGGGCGGTGTTCATGCGGTTAGTCCGGTTTGCCCGCATGCTAAGTGCATTGTGGGTTGGAACAGTGCCGAAAAAAGTTGGGACTGTCCTTGTCACGGTTCCAGGTTTTCGGTAGATGGCGATATATTAACAGGTCCATCTAAGCATAAGCTTGAAAAAATTGATTTAACTGCAGAATAGATTTTTGCCCATCTTACCGGGGCCTTTTTTAAAGGTTTTTTTTTAATATTTTAATGAAGACACTGATTATTTTGCGCCATGCAAAAAGCAGTTGTGGAACAGTTGGTTTGCCTGATATTGAACGACCGCTAAACGACCGCGGCAAAAAATACGCACCTCATATGGCTGCC
>JBBSRB010000078.1:0-14203 GCA_038243445.1 Chitinophagales bacterium
AAAAATGCTGCTGGTTTAAAGTCCAAATGCTTTTTTTATTTTAGGCACATAGTCCAGCTTTTCCCAGGTAAACAATTCTACTTTCTTGGTAATTGATTTTCCACCCGGTGTAGAAAAAGTTTTTGTTACCGTTTCAGTCTGCCGGCCCATATGTCCGTAAGCGGCCGTTTCGCTGTAAATAGGATTACGCAGTTTTAGCCGTTGCTCTAAAAAGTAAGGGCGCATATCAAACAGCTGATGAACGAGGTTTCCAATCTCGCCGTCGGTCATATCTACTTTTGCAGTACCGTACGTATTTACATTAATAGACGTGGGTTCGGCTACTCCAATAGCATAAGAAACCTGCACCAATACTTCGTCGCAAACGCCGGATGCTACCAAATTTTTTGCTATATGCCTTGTAGCATAGGCAGCCGAACGATCTACTTTGCTGGGATCTTTACCACTAAAAGCGCCGCCGCCGTGTGCGCCTTTGCCCCCATAAGTATCTACAATTATTTTACGGCCGGTAAGCCCTGTATCGCCGTGGGGCCCGCCAATTACAAACTTTCCAGTAGGATTAATATGGTATTTAATATCGCTGTTAAACAGCTTCGAATACCTTTTGTATTTTGCCTTTACCCGCGGTATTAAGATATTGATAATATCTTCCTGAATCTTTTTTTGCATCTTAACCTCAGTATCAAAGTCATCGTGCTGGGTAGATAAAACAATTGCATCAATGCGGACCGGACGGTTGTTATCGTCGTATTCTAATGTTACCTGGCTTTTTGCGTCGGGGCGCAGGTATTTAATTGCTTTTTCTTCGCGGCGCAAAGCTGCTAATTCTATTAATAATTTATGAGCCAGGTCTAAAGCAAGCGGCATGTAATCTTCTGTTTCGTTGGTTGCATAACCAAACATCATTCCCTGGTCGCCGGCGCCCTGCTCTTCTTTCTTTTGTTTATCTACACCCTGGTTAATGTCCGATGATTGCTCGTGAATAGCCGATAAAATACCACAGGAGTTGGCTTCAAACATATACTCACTCTTGGTATATCCAATCTTTCTAATAACACCACGTGTAATTTCCTGAACATCTAAATAGGCTTTCGATTTTACCTCGCCCGCCAACACTACCTGCCCGGTAGTTACCAGTGTTTCGCAAGCTACTTTCGACTGAGGGTCAAATGCAAGAAAATGATCAATCAACGCATCAGATATTTGGTCTGCAATTTTATCCGGATGTCCTTCCGATACACTTTCGGACGTAAATAAATAAGGCATGAAAAAGAATTAAATGTTGGTAGGAAAAAAAATCAGGGTGCAAAGATAACAAAGCACCAATTTAATTAATTGATCTTTGAGTAAACAATGCGCAAACGCAGGCGCAGCGCCGAATTGGAGTAACTGCCACCCGCAACAACCACGCGGCCGTAAGCAGGCAAATTGTTTACCGGTATGGTAAAAGGACGTCCGGCAATGCGGTAGGTAACCTGCATGGGTGCAAACAGCCGCAGACTGTCATTCTGTTCGCGCCCGGTAACTACATCCTGCACGTAACGGGTAATATTAAAACGGTATTTGTTGTCAGATTCTATACTGCCGCCGAACGCAGCATTTAAATTGCCCGAAAGATCGAGTATATCTTTTTGAAATACAGACACAGAATCACCACTTTCTTTTTGATCGAGAAAAAGGCGAAACGGCGTTGCAAAAATTCCTTCGTTTGCAGTAGAAAGCTTTGAAACAATTAATTCTGCACGATGAATAATACTGTTTTTAAAAGTATCTAACCCTGGGATTTTTATAGCTCCGAACGATCCATTAGCGCCCGGTAAAGATTGAATATATAGCTGATCGCCGTCGGCACTTGCCACAGCAGTTTCAAAGTCTGTACCCGCCGTTACCCTTTTTATGATGTTTGCCATACCATGCGTTACCGGCACGTTAAACTGTGTTTTTGCCACATGGAAAAAGTCTGCAGAAAGGGTATCTCGTTTGCCTCCTTTTATTACCTGGAAATAAACGGTAAGCTTTGTATTTGCGTTATCGTTTAAGTTGAAATAAGCCAAGGCGTTACCTTGCGTTTTTGACTGAAGGGCTAACCCTTTAAAAAGGGTATAAAATGTAGAATCGTTCCGAAATCCACCCAGCGGACCAGCCGTTGTATCAAACGTTTTAAAACGCTCGCCAATTGTATTGGAAAGCGGAATTCGAAGGACATTACCAACTTTTACTGTATTGTTTTTTCTGATGATTGAAAAAGAATCGTTCAGTTCTTTTACCGAAAAACTTTTAGAACCAAGTTCCATACCATTAACCGCAAATTCGGGCTGGTGATTGTACCGGTATAAGGCCGTATCGTTAAAAACCGAAGTGGGCGCTATTTCAAAAACAGAAACAGTTTGCATAGCATTTGAATCGCCATAAAAAGAAACGTATGAAAGCGACAAAACAACAGAATCAATTGCCTGAATAGAATCGACATTATAAAAAGGATTCACTTTTAAACTGGATGGAGCAACATTAAAATAGATATCGGCTTTTGTAGTCCCAAACTCAGCATCGTTTAAATAACCCAGTGCCACAGGCCGAGAATAGCTGGCAGTGGTAGAATCATTAAAGAATTCAGTTCTTGTAGTTGTTTCTAATAAGGCTTCAAAAGTGCTGATGTTATCAACTGCAGGAATAAGATCGCCACCTAAAGAAGTAGCTTCGTTTATTTTTTTACAAGAGCCGAAAAGTAAGAATACCGAAAACAGAAATAAAGAAGAATTAAGAACAAGAACAGGCTTCTTCACAAATTATAATTAAACTTATTTAAAAAGGAGGTTACTTGCTTGCAAGGTCGCTATACAACTGTAAATAGTCTGTTAAATCAGATTCAGCATCGTACGGCAAAGTTTTTTTACCACGCACTTTGGTAAATTCATCTACCAGCTTTTGATCTACTTCACCAGAGCCAAATGTAATGGCATCGGCGTACTGAGCACCGCCGCGAAACAGCGCTGTGTTTGTAGCTTCTTTAAATACGTCAAGGTCTTTTTCTTTTAACGAAGGGTGTATTAAAGCTTTTTTTACAAAGTCCGCCCCCAGTGTTTCAGTAAACGTATTCTGACCAATGGTGAACACAATTTTACTATTGGCGAATACGGGTTCTTTTTTATAAAGTGTTTTCAGGTAAGCCGGTATTAAGCCTGTCATCCAGCCGCTGCAATGTATAACATCTGGCGGCCAGCCAAATTTTTTAACGGTTTCCAAGGCTCCTTTGCAAAAAAATATAGTGCGCAAATTATTGTCGTCGTACCATTTTTCATTGTCATCGGCAAACACGTTTTTTCGTTTAAATAATTCTTCATTATCTAAAAAATAAACCTGCAGGCGTGCATTGGGCAGAGAAGCAACTTTAATTTGCAGCGGAAAATCTTCGTTATCAACCGATACGTTAATGCCCGAAAGGCGCACCACTTCGTGCAGCCGATGGCGGCGTTCGTTAATGGATCCAAAGCGTGGCATAATGCATCTAACTTCCCAGTTGCTGTCGTTTGCTTTAACAGCCAATTTGCTTACCACCTCCGAAAACTCTGTCAGCTCTAAATAAGGCGACATTTCATTGGCAATAAATAAAATTCTTTTCTTTGCTGACATTGTAAACCAAATTTGGAGCTTAGTAAAAAGGTTTGCAAAAGTAATATTTATTATTTAAAGGATAGCTATCGTTGATTAGCAAAGAATTACATGATTATTTTTAAAACGGCAAACAGCCTTTCAGACTTCCTGAAAAAGCAAAAAGAAAAGGGCAAATCAACTGGCTTTGTTCCTACAATGGGTGCGCTGCATAAAGGCCATTTATCGCTAATAGAAAAAGCGAAAAAGGAAAACGATGTATGTGTTTGCAGCATCTTTATAAACCCTACCCAATTTACTAATGCGGCTGATTTTACACATTATCCTGTAACCCTCGAAAAAGACATTGAGCAACTCATACTGGCAGGTTGCGATGTTTTGTTTCTTCCTTTAAAAATCGAAGTGTACCCCAGGAGCTATTTACCAAAATACTACCCGTTAGGGCGGCTGGAAGAAGTGTTAGAAGGGCGTTTTCGTCCAGGGCATTTTCAAGGCGTTTGCCAGGTTGTGGAGCGACTGCTGGACATTATTGACGCCGACAACTTGTATTTAGGCCAAAAGGATTATCAGCAATGCATGGTAATTGATAAGTTGATAGACATTACAGGCAAACGAAAAAAGGTGCAATTAACAATTGTACCAACCATGAGAGAAGAAGGAGGACTGGCCATGAGCAGCCGCAATATGCGCTTGACAGCGGAGGAAAAAAAAAGAGCCGAAGCAATATCAGAATGCCTTTTTTATATCAAAGAAAACATCAGCCGCAAAAGCCTTCTAACCTTAAAAGCCGTTGGTGAAGAAAACCTTTTAAAAATGGGGTTTACTATAGATTACCTGGAAATTGCCCATGCCGATACACTGGAGCCTGCAACCTCTTTAAACGAACCATTGGTGGCACTGGTAGCTTGTTATGTTGGTTCGGTGCGGTTAATAGATAACGTGCCATTGAATTAACATTGCGCATAATAACGAACCTTTAATTTTACTATTAACATGAATATTGACGTATTAAAATCGAAAGTGCACAGGGTAGTAGTAACTGAAGCGAACCTGCACTATGTGGGCAGCCTGACGCTGGATGGAGACCTGATGGAGGCCGCCAACATGATTGAAAACGAAAAAATACAGGTAGTAAATGTAAACAACGGCGAGCGCATAGAAACTTACCTAATTCGGGGAAAAAGAGGCTCTGGCATTTGCTGCCTCAATGGTCCGGCTGCACGAAGAGGAATGGTTGGCGATGTGGTGGTTATTATATCTTACGCATCTATGCCTTTTGAAGAAGCAAAGACATTTAAACCATGGATTGCTTTTCCAAAAGAAGGAAATAAACTCTAACATCTTCTCCCCTCCTCATTTTGATTATCTAATCTGCGGCATTACTTTCGAAACGGAATGAAGAAATCTTTTATTACTGCTTTACAGTATTCGTTTTTTTTGGGGCTTGGGCTTTTGTTTGTTTGGCTTTCAGTTAAAGACATTCACCAGGAACAATGGCTGCAAATACAAAACGCATTAAAAAGGGCAAGACACTGGCTTATTTTGCCGGCGCTAATTCTTATTATAGTGGCGCATTACAGCCGCGCCCTGCGCTGGAAAATTTTAATGGAACCACTTGGTTATAAGCCATCCAACTTCAACGTTTTTGCATCTGTAATGATTGGATACCTTGTTAATGCCGGCGTGCCCCGCCTTGGTGAAGTAGTAAAATGCAGCATATTGGCCAAGTATGAAAAAGTACGGGTAGATAAGCTGGTGGGCACAATTGTTATGGAACGGGCCGTTGACGTTGTATGTCTTTTGCTGGTGTTTATTTCGGCATTTATTTTTGAAGGCGATGTAATTGCAGCGCCTATTAAAGCCAGGTTCAGTTCTTTTTTTCAGGATCAAACTGGCAATACATCTATACAAAAGATGCTGCTTTTAGTAGCCGCACTGGTTGGTTTCTTTATACTTATTTATTTTCTTTTAAAACGTTTTGGGCATATCAATGCCGTATCAAAAATTAAAGGTGTACTGGCCGGCATTGTTCATGGGTTAAGCAGCATTAGAATTATACGGCAAAAAGGACTATTTCTTTTTCACTCAATTTTTATTTGGGTGTTATACCTTGCTGGTACCACTATGGGCGTATATGCCTTGCAGGAAACTTCTGTAATGGGAATTGGTGGCGGGCTTACCACACTTGCTTTGGGCTCTGTTGGAATGATTGTTTCCCCAGGTGGCATTGGCGCTTATGCCTGGATTGTTGCCAAAGTAGTTGGATGGTACGGTTTAGACGAAGTAACTATTGGAAATGCGCTGGGCTGGTTATTATGGTCGGTGCAAACAGTTGTTATTTTATTGGGTGGCGTTATTTGCTTTGCTTTGCTAGGTTATTACAATAAGAAAAAGGAAGTAAGAAATCCCGTTGCAAAACAAACTTTCTAACCCTTTTTCGCATCTTTTTCTTTTATCCTTGTACCCCTTTTTAACGTGTTTATTTAAGTAAGACAAACTTATGGCTGCAACAAAACGAAAAACAATTCCGCGCGATATTAGCTGGCTTTCATTCAACGCTCGGGTGCTGCAGGAAGCTGCCGACCCATCTGTGCCACTTCGCGCACGCATTCGGTTTTTAGGTATTTTTTCTAATAATCTCGATGAATTCTTCCGCGTTCGTGTAGCCGCCCTAAAAAGAATGACACAGCTTGGCGCAAAGGCCAAAATGCATATTGAAGATGGCCCGAACGAAATCTTAGAAGAAATTCAAATGACGGTGCTCAACCAGCAAAGCGAATTTAACCGCATTTGGGAAGGTATTTTAACCGAACTAAACGAAGAAAATATTTTTTTAGTAACGGAAGAAAACCTCACTCCGCAGCAGGCCGATTTTGTACTTCGTTATTATGACGAAGAAGTAAGCTCCAATGTAATTCCATTGATGATAGAAGGCATTCCGCATTTTCCTTTTCTACGCGATAAATCTATTTACCTCGGCGTGGTTATGTGGAAAAAAGAAAGTGCCTTAAAAAGAAAGTATGCTGTAATTGAAGTGCCCACGCGGTTCACCAGGCGTTTTGTTTTGCTTCCTTCCCCCGAAGGCGAACACCACATCATTTTACTGGAAGACGTGATACGATACAACCTGCCCGAAATATTTTCCTACTTCGGTTATGACCAGTATCAATCGCACATTTTTAAGGTTACACGCGATGCGGAAATTGATATTGATAACGATATTTCAACAACTCTTATTCAAAAAATAGAAAAAGGTTTAAAAAACCGTCGCAAAGGAAAACCTGTAAGGTTTGTTTACGATAGAGAAATGGACCCCGGCATTTTAGAATACCTTATTCGCCGGCTAAACCTTACAAAAAAGGACAACCTGATACCCGGAAGGCGCATTCATAACTTCCGCCACTTTATGGATTTTCCAGGCCAGGTTTTTAACGGAGAAAGCAAAAGTCGAAAGCCTTTTACGCATCCGCTGCTTTTAGAAGATCGTGTAACAGATGTTATTCGCGACCGCGACATTATGCTTCATTTTCCTTATCATTCGTTTAACCCCGTAATCGATTTACTTCGCGAAGCGGCCATTGACCCCGATGTTACCGCAATAAAAATTACCTGCTACCGGCTGGCCAAAAATTCACGTATTATAAACGCGTTAATAAACGCAGTGCGTAATGGAAAACAGGTAACCATTATGCTCGAACTTCGCGCCCGTTTTGATGAAGAAGCAAACTTAAAATGGAAAGAGCGACTGGAAGACGAAGGCGTTAAAGTGTTTATTGGCATTCCAAACATGAAGGTGCACGCAAAAATTTGTCTAATTCGAAAACGCCTGAACGACCGCATTATTCATTATGGGTTCATCAGCACCGGCAACTTAAACGAAAGCAACGCAAAAATGTATGCCGATCACCTTTTGCTTACTTCCAACCGCACTATCATGTCGGATGTAAACCGGCTGTTTAATTACATAGAACATTATAAAACAGGTACACATTTTTTAAAAGCCTGCTCTGCAATTTTGCCCAGCCCGGTGTTTGCGCGGCGCGAAATAATAAAACTGATCCGCAACGAAATAAAAGCGGCAAAAAAGGGTAAGCCTGCTTCTATCATTGCTAAAATGAACTCGTTTTCTGATGAAGAGTTAATTGACGAATTGTACGAGGCTGCCAAAGAAGGCGTTGAAATAAAACTAATTATTCGTGGAATTTACTGCTTGTTATCAAAGCAGGAAAAATTTAAAAAACCGGTAATTGCTATTAGTATAATTGATGAATATTTAGAGCATGCGCGGGTTTGGTTGTTTCACAACAACGGCAAAGAAAAAATGTATATCTCGTCAGCCGATTGGATGGTGCGCAACCTCGATCATCGTGTAGAAGCCTCCTGCCCTGTTTTGGATGAACGATTAAAACAAGAACTGAAAGACATTCTTGAAATTCAGTTAAAAGACAATGTAAAAGCACGCTGGCTCGATAATGACCTAAGCAACGAATATGTACAAACCGATGGTCCGCCAGTTCGTTCGCAGGTGGAAACCTTTAATTATTTATTTAATAAAATAACTGTAGAAAGTGAAGTTAGCAGCGATTGATTTGGGCAGTAATGCCTGTCGACTTTTAATAAACGATGTGCTTTTGGTTCAAGGCCAAAATCCCGACTTTGCCCGCGTGGCCTTAATTAGAGTGCCGCTGCGCCTGGGATTTGACGTGTTTGAAATGGGCGAAATTTCTGCTGGTAAAATAGAAAAGCTAATTAAAACTATAAAGGCTTTTAAGTATTTGTTAGATGTGTATGAAGTAGAACACCTGAAAGCTTGCGCTACATCTGCCATGCGTGATGCCGCTAATTCAGCCGAAATTGTAGCACAGGTAAAAACCGAAACTGACATTAAATTACACGTGATTAGCGGCGAGCAGGAAGCGAGTTACATTTACGAAAACCACGTAGCAGAAAATCTTAATTCGCTCGAATCGTATTTATATACTGATGTTGGCGGCGGCAGTACCGAGCTAACTTTTTTTAGCAAAGGACAAATAATATTTAAGCAATCTTTCGATATTGGAACCATCCGAATGCTGAAAAACAACGTTCCTGATAAAGCCTGGCATCAAATGAAGCAGTCTCTCCAAACCGCTATAAAAGGGTATCCGCATGTAACCTGCATTGGTTCGGGCGGCAACATCAACAAAATTTTTTCGTTATCAAAACGAAAAGAAGGAAAGCCCCTGACCATTGATTTGTTGCGTAATTACTACAAAGAGTTTACCAGCGTTTCGTTGCAACAGCGAATGAGTTTATATAAGCTTCGCGAAGACAGGGCCGACGTAATTGTGCCTGCTTTATTAATTTATATAAATGTAATGCGCTGGGCAGAAGCCGAGGAAATACATGTGCCGAAAATTGGGCTTGCCGATGGTTTAATACAAAACCTGTACGAAGAAGTAACGGCAAGTGGCGTAATGCATTAGGCACAAGCTCACATCTATTTAGTAATTTGCTTTAAATTAAGCTTATGAGCGCTGCCGCAGAAATAAAACGCATCACCACAGCTACACTTCAAAAGATGAAAGCATCAGGAAAAAAAATTTCCATGCTTACTGCCTACGACTTTTCGTTTGCAAAAATTATCGACGAAGCAGGCATTGATGTAATCCTTGTGGGCGATTCGGCATCAAACGTAATGGCGGGTCACGAAACTACGTTGCCCATTACTTTAGAGCAAATGGCTTATCATGCATCTTCGGTAGTGCGTGGTGCCAAAAGATGTTTGATTGTGGTGGATCTGCCGTTTGGCGCTTATCAATCCAACGGCGATATTGCACTTGCATCGGCTATTAAAATTATGAAAGAAACGGGCGCACACGCCATAAAACTCGAGGGCGGCGAAGAAGTGGCCGATTCCGTTCGGCGTATTATTTCTGCAGGCATTCCCGTAATGGCGCATTTAGGGCTAACGCCTCAGTCTATTTACAAATTTGGTTCGTACAACGTGCGGGCAAAAGCCGAGTCGGAAGCTTCAAAGCTAAAAGCCGATGCACAAATTTTACAAGCTGTTGGCTGCTTTGCTTTAGTGCTCGAAAAAATTCCTGCTGTGCTTGCAAAAGAAGTTTCTGAGAGTTTAACCATTCCTACAATTGGTATTGGAGCCGGCAAATATTGCGATGGGCAGGTATTAGTGATGCACGATATGTTGGGCATAAATACCGAATTCAAGCCACGTTTTTTGCGCCAATATTTAAATATAAACGAACAGGCAACAGGCGCCGTAAAGCAGTTTATTGAAGATGTAAAAAGCAACAGCTTTCCAACCGACGAAGAATCCTATTGAAAAATACTTTAAAAAGCTACCCCTTTTTTAAAGGTTTTACTACAACAAACAAAAGGTTTTTACTCTAATCTTTTGGGTGTTGCCATTCCTGTATCAGTCAGGTTGGGCCAGCAAGTTCGCTGCCGGTTGCTAGTTGGCCAACTGCATTAATGGCCTGCTCGTTATATTTGCAGCCTTAAAATTTGTTAATGCACTTTTTCAGAAGCTTATATTGCATTTTTTTGTCTTTGGCAGTATCATTTTCAATAGCCGCGCAGGAAACCGAGGTGTCGCTCGATCCTGTTACGGTTACCTCCTCAATCAGTCCGCTTGCTTCATCAAAAACAGGCCGCAACATGTTTGTTATTGAAGGAGCCCGCATTCATACCTTACCGGTAAATTCTATTGACGAACTACTTCGCTACCTGCCCGGACTGGAAGTGCAGGCCCGCGGACCAATGGGTGCACAAAGCGACATTGTGATGCGCGGCGGCACCTTTCAACAAGTGCTGGTAATTTTAGATGGTATTAGAATTAACGACCCAATTACCGGCCATTTTAATAGTTACATACCCATTACACCAGCCGAAATAGAACGCATCGAAATATTGAAAGGTGCTTCTTCGGCCCTCTATGGATCGGAAGCGGTTGGTGGTGTTATTCATGTTATTACAAAAACCTTTTCTGCTAAAAACGGATCTAAGAAAAAATCGGCAATTGCGCAAATCAGTGGCGGACAATACAAGCTATTTAGTGCCCAGGCAGGCGGCTTTTACAGTAACGGAAAAACTTCTGTGGGCGGCGGATTGCTTACCAACAATGCAGATGGACAGCCGCAACGCGGCACCAGAGGTTACCTATATTTGCACACAGCATCGTTATCGGTAGCGCATGTAATTAACGATAATCTCCGCGTTGCTTTCCGTTCTGCTTACGACAACCGTAAGTTCAGTGCCCAAAACTTTTACACCACTTTCGCTTCCGACACAGCAACGGAAAGAGTGAAATCGAACTGGAATCAGTTTAACCTTACTTATCAAAAATTAAAAAATACTTTAAGTGTAGATGTAGGTTTAAAAACTGCAGATGATCATTATTCGTTTAATTCTGTTGCCATAGCAAATAATAACAAAAGCAAATTGTGGCAGGTTTTAGTCCAAAATCAACATCAGCTATCTTCTAAAATCGCCATTAATTCAGGCGTTCAGTTGCTGAATAAAAACATTTGTTCTAACGACCGTGGCAACCACAACGAAAACCAGGTAGCGGCGTTTGCACTTCTTCAATACAACCCTTTTTCCGGTTTCCACTTCTCTCCTGCTTTGCGTATAGATCATCACCAGCGGCGCGGTACTGAAATCGTTCCGCAAACGGCGTTTTCCTACCGTTTTTCCAAGGTTTTGCTAAGAGGCAGCGCTGGCAAAACCATCAGAGATGCAGACTTTACAGAGCGTTACAACAACTACAATAAAGCGGTGGTAACCAGTGGCCGTATTGGTAATCCTGATTTACAAGCCGAGACTTCCTTTGCTTACGAAAGCGGCGCTGACGTATTTTTGAGCAATAACCTAAAACTTTCGGGTACCTTTTTTCAGCGTTTTCATAAAAGGCTAATTGATTATGTTCCAACACCTTTTGAGCAAATGCCGCGCAAACAAAACCTGGTTGCCGGCGGCAATTATGCACTAGCCAAAAACATAGCCGAAGTTACCGTTACCGGAGCCGAAATAGATGCTCAATATACTTATGCTTTCAGCCCTGTTTCAAGCTTATGGGGTAGCATTGGCGCTGTGTTTACTAATGCGTCGAGCGGGGAAGGCGCCTCTGCTTTCTACCTGTCGTCTTTTGCTCGTTTCATTACCAATTTCAACGTTGTATTTTCTACTCCCCGGTTTAACATAAGTACAAACGGTTTGTATAAACAACGGGAACCACAAACAGCTACATCAATAAAAGCTGCTTTAAGCAAAAGCTATTTTGTGTTGAATGGAAAAGCAGAATATAAGCTGATAAAAAACAATTTAGGACTGTTTACACAAGTTGATAATATTTTTGATAAACAGTACAGCGATCTTTTGGGCGCGCAAATGCCCGGTAGATGGCTGCAGTTTGGTGCAAAAATTATCTTATAATTATTTATTATGCAAGATGTTCTTGATCTTTTAGGTATTAAGGAAAAAAATTCCGGCGCAGGCACCGGCAAAACCTGGCTGAACGTAACGGGTAAAGAAATCGTTTCTTATTCGCCGGTAAATGCAAAAAGAATTGCTTCCGTAACGGCGTGCGATGAAGCCGCTTACGAAGCTGCCATAAAGAAAGCCGAAGAAGCTTTCCTGGAATGGCGTATGTACCCTTCGCCAAAGCGTGGGGAAATTGTACGGCAGTTTGGCGAAGCATTACGTAAATACAAAGAGCCGTTAGGCAAATTGGTTTCGTACGAAATGGGTAAAAGTTTGCAGGAAGGCTATGGCGAGGTGCAGGAAATGATTGACATTTGCGATTTCGCGGTTGGACTTTCGCGGCAGCTGCACGGGTTAACCATGCACAGCGAGCGGCCGGGACATAGAATGTATGAGCAATGGCATTCGCTTGGATTGGTAGGTGTTATTTCGGCATTTAACTTCCCCGTAGCTGTTTGGAGTTGGAATGCGGCATTGGCTTGGGTTTGCGGCGATGTAATCATCTGGAAGCCTTCTGAAAAAACACCTCTTTGTGCTATTGCGTGTCAGAACATCATTGCCGAAGTGTTTGAAAAAAACGGCGTTCCCGAAGGTGTTAGTACTGTTTTAATTGGCGAACGCGAACTGGGCGAAAAGCTATCCAACGATGGTCGCATTCCGCTTATTTCGGCTACCGGATCTACCCGGATGGGTAAAGCAGTTGGCGCAGCTGTTGGGGCCCGCTTAGGTCGTTCGTTGCTGGAATTGGGTGGCAACAATGCCATAATTATTTCCAAAGATGCAGATTTAGAAGTAGCTATTGTAGGTTCTGTTTTTGGAGCTGTTGGCACTGCCGGGCAGCGATGCACCACAACCAGAAGATTAATCATTCACGAAGACATTTACGAAACGTTTAAAAATAAACTCGTTGCCGCTTACAAGCAACTGCGTATTGGCGATCCGTTAGATGAAAACATTCATGTAGGGCCGTTAATTGATAAAGGCGCAGTGGAAGGTTATTTAGAAGCCATTAAAAGATGTGAAAAAGAGGGAGGCGTATTTGTAGTGAAAGGCGGCCCCTTAGAAGGCGAAGGATACGAAAGCGGATGCTATGTAAAACCCTGCGTAGCAGAGGTAAAACCCCATTTTTCCATTGTGCAGCACGAAACCTTCGCTCCTATTTTGTACCTGATAAAATATAAAACTTTTGAAGAGGCAGTTGCCATTCAAAACGGTGTGCCGCAAGGTTTATCTTCTTCTATTATGACGTTAAACCTGCGTGAAGCAGAACAATTTCTTTCTTCGTCAGGCTCGGATTGCGGAATAGCCAACGTAAACATTGGCACATCGGGCGCCGAAATTGGAGGCGCTTTTGGCGGCGAAAAAGAAACGGGCGGCGGCCGCGAAAGCGGAAGCGATGCCTGGAGAGTGTACATGCGCCGGCAAACAAATACCATTAATTACAGCAACAGCCTTCCGTTGGCGCAAGGCATTAAATTCGACTTATAAACTTGTTAATTAACACGTTGACGTAAACCGCTCCTCACCTTTCACAAAAAGGTATGAGCGGTTTCTGCTATTTTTACGTTTTAAGCTAAATTGATAAATAAATAAAAACGATGTTGAACCATTTCAAAAAATCTGTACTTGCTTCTTTATCTATTGTAATTTGCTTTACTGCCTTTGCACAGCAGGGAGTGCCAAAAGGCTGGCATTTAAAAGATCAGGCAAAAGACGGCTTGTACGGCATTAGCCTTGATAAAGCTTACGATTTTGTAAAAGGCAAAAAAAGCCAGCCGGTTATAGTTGCTGTAATCGATTCCGGCATTGACACGCTGCATGAAGATCTGAAACCAGTTTTATGGACAAACAAAAAGGAAATTCCCGGCAACGGAATTGACGACGATAAAAATGGATACGTTGACGACGTTCACGGCTGGAACTTTTTGGGCGGAAAAGATGGACGCAGTGTAAAAGAAGATTCTTATGAAGCGGCGCGCTTTTATCATAAATACAAAACACGTTTTGCTACTGCCGATACAACTGCTCTAAACGAGAGGGACAGAACTCTTTATGCCAGCTGGAAAAGAGCCGAAAACGATGTAGTAAAAGGTGTAGATATGAACGAAGT
>JBBSRB010000079.1:0-14087 GCA_038243445.1 Chitinophagales bacterium
AAACTTTGTAGAGGCAGGCTTTGTTTGGCGGCAGGAAGACTGGTTGTACAGCAGTGCAATAGATTACAAGGGTGGTAAAGAATTATTGCCCATATTGTTTCTTGACCTTTTGGTATTGTAACTTTTTAGCAAAAGCACAAGTACGCTGGCGCACAAAGCGTGGTTGCATACTCATATCTTTAATGTGGTTCGCTCCCAGGTATCACCTTTTCTGCAACTATATAACAGACCCGTAGAAAAGCATCACACAAAAATGAAAAGTTATGTAGCGGTTCAAAAGAAAATACTTGTTATTATTTATTGCCTTTGGAAAAACAATCAATCATTTGATCAAAACCATTGTAATCAAATTAAAACCGGAGATGTGGAGTCGGTGCTGCCCTCTCGGCTCAACTTCGCAGAAGTTGTTGTTGCTGCAGAACATAAAAATAGCCCCGAACCAAATCAGGGCTACACAAGGTGTACAACCGTTGAAGTATCATCGTTTGCACCCTCTCGGCTCCTGCAAAAATAATGTATAAATTATTTGGTTTTACTGACAGTACCTTGCGCCAGAAACGGTGCGTTCGTTTTTTTATCCGACTTATTTATTTCTAATCAGCTTATATTCAATCGTTTTCTTTTCAGGTTTATCTCCTTCCTTGTCAAAGCTTTCAATAAGTATAGTGTCCTGGTCAACGAAAGAAACTATTTGTTTTACGTTGATAGTATTTTTAGTAACTGGATTTGTCAATTCTCCGAATAATGTTGCTGATTTAACTTTTTCGTCCCATTCTCCACACAAACTTAATGTTCCTGTTCCCATATTGGTTATAGTTGTCAATGCAAATTTTTTATCGGTATTATTAAATCCCATAGTCAGTATAGATTGGTAATCCATTCCCATTAAAGTCCCTTTCTGTTTCATTTCTAAAAATCTGCCATCAAGTAACATTTTATGTTCAGATTCCACATTCACGATTGAAGGTTCTTTTCCTTCTCCCATTGACATTGTTATTTCCATTTTAAAATCTCCTTCATATTCAGCGAGTAATTTTTGAATACTTGAAGGTGTCATATATTCGGTCCAAGGGTCTTGATTTTGTGCGCTCATAAAAGCGAAATTAAAAATTAGTGTTATAACTAATAATGTTTTTTTCATATGGTCATTTTATATAAAATTTTTTCCTTAATATTCAAAGATTTTTAATGTTTTCCTGCGGGTTCTTAAACGGCGCACAACGTTTAGGTATTTATGCAGGGGTTGGATTGGCAGCAATGCTGTTAATTGAAAAAATACTGATGCCGTGATATTTGTCCGCCTAATTTATAACGTCCTGCCACACTTGCATAAATTCCCATGTTGTGCGTTCGCCTTACTTCTCCAAGTTTAAGCTTGCAATAATAGTCCGTAGGGTTTTATCGTCAACACTACCAAACTCCGACTTATCATAAATGGTCAGCAAGTAAACCTCATTATTGTCTGTCACCGCATAAGTTATAACTCTTCCGCCGCCGCTTTTCCCTTTGCCTTTACTCTGGATAGCAAGTCGGATTTTGTAAGTATTATTTCCTAAAGGTGTGCCTGTCTCTGGTTCATTTGTAAGAGTACTACTCAAATCAGCAAGCTCTTGTTTAAGAGACGGAAATTTTTTGATAAGATGTTTAGCATACTTTTTAAACCTGTCACTTGGAATAACACTAAAGTTCATTTAGAAATTCATTTAGTGTCTGCTTGTGTCCTTTTGTTTGTTTAAGAATAGCAACTTGCTCAAGCGCTTCTTTTAAGTCAGACCTTAATTTAAAAGCCTGTTCATATTTCTTAAGCTTATTAAGCACCTTTTCCCATTCAGTCAACGGCAACTGAACCGCTTGGGTATTTCCATTTATGTCGTTTAAGTATTGAAGTGCGATTTTCATGTCTCAAATTTAAGAAGGTTTGTCCAACAGCAAGCTTTGAAAAAAGTTGGCGCACAACGGTTTGCAGCTACAAGAAGTTGGCGATTTTCACCACAAATGTTCATACGAAGAACGAATGTTTGAACCACAAAACTGTCATACGTAGCACTGAACCGCCAATTTCTTGAAGGTGCTGTTATAGGCTGGCGTTCTTGTCTGTCGTGGGTTACAACCATTTTCATGTCGTCTGTCTCTGTCATTTCTCGAGTGCTTTTTTGGCTGGCTTGTGTGTCGGGTGTTTTAATTTTTTTAGAAGGGGAAAAAAAATATTTTGAAATTTTCCTTGGGTTGGGGCAGTCATACTCTTTTGCATGCTTTGGACTGTGCGGTGGCTTGTGTGGCTTGCAAATGTGTATGACTGCGAAGCGTTGGTTAATATGTTGCTCTTTGTTCTCATATCGCTGCTCTGTTTTCGTATAAATATGTTTGAAAATTAATAAACGTATTTCTAATTGAAGCAATGTCCCCCGCTCCTGGCGCAAGTATGCAGAGCAGATAATGTGCGGCTGGGTACTTGTGCCTTTCTGTAGTAAGTATTATATTAGTGCATGAGCCGCAAGTATAAGTTTACCGATCAAAACAAGCTATATTTTGTGTCTTTTGCTGTTATCAACTGGATTGATCTGTTTATCAGAAAGCCGTACAAGGATATTGTTGTAAATAGTTTGGCTTATTGCGGGAAAGAAAAAGGACTGGAGCTGTATGGATGGTGTATTATGACGAGCCATGTTCATTTAATCATGGGAACCTCAGGCAATCCCATGCAGGACATTATTAGAGATTTGAAGAGGCATACTTCAGAAGAACTGCATAAAGCTATTGCGGAAAACAAGACAGAAAGCAGGCGTGAGTGGTTGCTGTGGATGATGGAAAGGGCAGGAAAGAAAAACGGAAACAATGGTAGCTTTCAGTTATGGCAGCAGCACAACCAACCCATCGAACTTAGAGATAATAAGATGGCACATCAAAAACTTGAGTATCTGCATTACAATCCTGTAGAGGCAGGCTTTGTTTGGCGGCAGGAAGACTGGTTGTACAGCAGGGCAATAGATTACAATGAGGGAAAAGGATTATTGCCAACATTGTTTCTTGACCTTTTGATATTGTAAATTTTTAGCAAAAGCACAAGTACGCTGGCGCACAGAGCCTGGCTGCATACTTGCACCAGGGTCGGGGGCCTAAAGCAATGGGTAAAGGATACTATGTGCCACCATAAACCAACAGATCCTGAAACACGACCAAATGAAAAATACCATCGCAGCCATACATACTATCCTTCTCACTGACTACTAAAAACCTCCACATCCAAAGTACGGCAACTCCATAGTGCAACAGCGGCTACCGTAGGTTCCGTTCAACACTGGTTTCATTGCTTGCCCGTTGGGCGCAACGAAACCTTAGTTATTGTGCGTAGTTTAAATTTCTCCCGCTAATTCGACAGGGTCAAACGCGTCAAACAATTGTTCAAATATTAATTCTATATTCGAAAGGTCAACCGTCTTAATTAAGCTTTTGTCTTTTTTAGCTGCTTCAATAAAAGAGAAGAATCTTCCCTGAATAAGTTCCTTCTGCATTATTTCCCCTTGATACGCTTCGACTTTTGGACTATATCCTTTCCATTGAACAGGAATGTAATTTCCATCCGCTTTAATAAAATTATCTCCTAAATACATTTCTATACTACATGCCATTTCATTGACATCCATATTGGTTAGACCTGCTGGTCCAAGAGTGGGGTAATTTTCAGCAACTTCCAAATTAGGCAGGTGTTGTATAGAAATTGTTTTAGGAATTTTAATTCCCTTAAGAGCACTAAGAGCCTCTCGTGCAGCAGTGTCATTATCAAAAAGGGCAATAATTTTGTTTTTAATCCCTGCTCCGATGAAAGATTTAATTGAGTTTACAAGGGAACTTGTACTTCCAGAGGCATTTGATGAATGAAAGTCCATCAAGTAATAATATTCTGTAAGATGAGGATATAAAAATTCTAAAGAAGATTGGAGGATTCTGATATCAGAACTGCCTTCAGTCAATAATATAATTTTCGCACCAAGTTTATGCCCGTAACTAATCATGCTCTTTGCATTCTCATAAGCATCATAAACTGAAAATTCAAAGAACGGATAATCTATTAAGTCACTGTAATCATAAACAATTTTGGAGTTGTATGGATAAATATCACTTAGGCAGAACAGAATATCATAAATGGAATTACTGTCAGAGTATTTATCAAATATTGAGTTTGTTCCTTCAAGCAAATAGTTACAAAATGGGTTATTCCCGCTATAAGTTTCTTTGTTGTAAATGTGAATGTTGTGGTCAATTAGGATTTTGATTGCTTCTTGAAAGTCGCAAATGCTTGATTTTTCCAAAAGCTTAATTTCTGCTTTTATTTTTTTCTGTATTTCTTGATCTTGTATGCTTTTAAATAATTGTTTCAGCGATTTTATTTTATAATCCAGATGTTCGCTGTAAAAACTTTGCATTAATTCCTTTGGATATCCAATTATATGAAGGCGCTGTAATATGCACTCTAATGTGTTCTCAAAATAGGCTCTGGCTTCTAATACTTTGCCTCTTTTCTTCTTGATGATTTCAACTTTCAGGTCTTGTTCTTGAAAAAGCACCAAAAAGTCTGGATTTAGTTCATTCTTTGAACTATCAATTTGATAACTTTCAAATAAAAGGCTTGCATAACTTCCCATGAGGTTTCAATAAATTACGCACAACGTTGTGTATTTGTGAGGCAGGGAATTCATTGCTCATCAGCCCGGAACAATTGCCCAATTAAAAGACTAAAGTTGAAGTTAACAACTAAAAGCCAAATTTATAAGTGTCAGCCCGAGCCACTGCTGATGCTTGCACATAGCTGATGCTATATTATCCCTCCTTGTTTTTGCAAATACTTATTTGTTGCTTATAGTGCTATATACTGTCAACTTATATGATGATTGAAGTCAATGCACCAGCTAACAAAATAAGAAATAGGGCAACACCCAAACATCCTGACTTATTACTTTTTATCAATTGGCTATTTATTTCTTCCCCTGCAAGTGCTTTGGATAAGATTTTTAAGAATTCATCCTGATACCTTGCTAACACCGCAGCGTCAGCTTTACTTCCTGCTGCATTCATTATTTCAGATTTCCAATCTGTTTTATTCTCGTCAATTTTTTTTAAAGTAATTGATATTATACCAGAAAGCATCCCACTCACAGAAGCAATTCTATATGTATTCAGGATATCGTTTTTGTCGAGCTGTTGATAACTGCCGGTGCTGGCTTTAATTATCGCATCAATTTTCTGTTTTATGTCGCTGATATTAAAGTCAAGTTGTAAGTCTCGTGTTGGGTTTTGTTGCATATTCTTCGTTTTACTTTATGTTGTTACAGTTCTTTATTTCGAGTATTCGAATTTAATAATGTGTCAATTGATGAATGATTTGTCAACTTGCATTTTCAAAATCATTGCAAGCAACAATCTATATACGCATGTTTTATAATCCATTAAAAATAAGAAAAATGTGTTATACAAATAGGCCAATAAATTACAATAGCGTTTTTATAGTTGTAAATAATTAAGCGTTATAAACCTGTGCAGTTATGTAACAAAGAAAACGCGAGAGCCTGCAATACAAGAAACGCTATGTTTCCCAGTCAGCAGGTCAAGCAGTTTCTTTAATCGACGTTATAGAACTCTTTCTAAAATAACTTATCAACCGTAATCGGCAACTCCCTTATCCGCTTACCCGTAGCATGATACACTGCATTGGCAACCGCTGCTGCAAAACCAATCAGCGCAGTCTCGCGCCGTTCCTAGCGCAAGTATGCAGACCGAGTAATGCGCAGCTGGGTACTTGTGCCTTTCTGTAGTATGCATTCATTCCACAGTCTGCCCCTTTCCGAAAATATTACCAGCCGATACCTCACAGCCTGAAATTGTACGGTAGCGTGGACCCGGCGTACCAATCAGGTAGTAAAGTACCTTTCACCCGCCCTCTATCAATCAAAACTTTCAATCCTGGTTAATGAATGTTGGTAACACTTAAGCTTTGATTTATAGCTGAAATCATTCACCCCTTTTTGGCTTCTTTTTTAATCCGTATATAAAAATTTGGGTCCACAGTAATCGAAGAAATAGAAGCATTTTCCATTTTCAGCTCCTGCCAAACAGTGGTTGGTTGGAGCCAAATTCCATTGGTTAGTTTCACTGGCATGGCAAACCCTTCAACAACATTATTCCATTTAAAGCGCACCCCCTTTTTATCATGTTCTAACAGCAATTCCGGAATGTTTTTTCTTCTTAAGTATTGATCAAAGACAGTGCTAAAATCGATTTTACTTTTTTCTGAAATGTACTCTTCAATTTGTTTAGTGGTTACCGTTTGATGGTAAAAATTTTTATTCAACCCGCGTAAAATGCTTCGAAATACGGAATCGTTGGCTATTACCTGCCTTATGGTATGCAGCATATTAGAACCTTTGTAATACATATCGCCACTGCCTTCTTTTTGCACGCCATAAACGCCTATTATGGGTGCATCGTTCTGAATGTTTTTCCTAATGCCCTGCACGTATTGATTAGCAGCGTTTTTACCAAAATGATATTCTGTAAATAACACTTCAGAGTAAGAAGTGAAGCCTTCGTGCACCCACATATCGGCAATATCTTTAGAAGTAATGTTGTTGCCAAACCATTCGTGGCCTACCTCGTGTACAATAATAAAATCCCACATTTTTCCAATGCCAGTGCCGGAAAGATCGCTGCCGAGATAACCGTTTTCAAACTTATTACCGTACGCCACCGCGCTTTGATGCTCCATGCCAAGGTGCGGAGCTTCCACTAATTTAAAATCATCTTCGTACCACGGAAAAGTCCCAAACCAATATTCAAAAGCGGTTATCGTCATTAAAGCCTGGCCAAATTGTTTTTTTGCTTTTTCTACATTATAATCTAAAACCCAGTAGCTGCAGGTCAGATTGCCACCTTCGCCTTTGTAAGTTTCGGTAAAATTTACATACTTGCCAATGTAGGGAATGAGGTTGTAATTATTGATTGGGTTTTTTACTTCCCAGGTATAGCTTGCAATGGCATTGTTGATTGTTTTGCTGATTAATTTTCCATTGGCTACCGCCACTAAACTATCAGGAACATTAATGGTGAGGCGGGCTCCGCTGTCGGGTTCATCGCTTTGATGATCTTTGCAGGGATACCAGGCAGAAGCGCCTAAGCCTTGTACCGCAACCGACATCCACGGACGGTTTTGTTCGTCCCGTTTCCAAATCCATCCGCCATCCCAAGGCGCATTTTTGGCAGCACGGGGCGTTCCATGAAAATAAATAAGCAGGTTCTTTTTACCCAATAAAACCTTTTGTTTTGCCATGGAATCCCGAACAAATACCCAATAAACATTTCCCTCTTTTTTAAATGAAATAGAGTTCTCTTCCTGAAAAATGCTGTCAATGATCATTGGTTCCTGCAAATCAATTTGCATAGTGTGCCCGCCGTTTTTATCAGCGTAGGTAATATCTATTTTCCCGGTTATGGATTTAGCTGTATAATCTGGCGTTACAGTTAAATCGTAATGCAAAACATCCCAGCCACTTCTGTAGCTGTTTAACGAACCTCGCAATGAATCTTGCCGTGTAAATTCTTTTTTGTTATCAAATATTTGTGCACAAGAAGTGGTTGTTAATATAAATAAACCAAAACATAAGAAGATGAATTGCCTTTTAATGTGCATGATTTGCATTTTTATAAAAGAATAGTTCGCTAATTTAGACGGTTACTTTCATTATTATGTTCCGCCTGTATAAATATTTACCCTTTTTAAGCATTTCATTCATCTTTTTAAGTTGCTACAGCAGCACCCAGGAAGAGCGTTCCATCTTTCATTACAACGAACAATCGGGTATTGCCTCCATTGATCCGGCTTTTGCAAAAAACCAGTCCATTATGTGGGCAGTTCATCAGGTATATAACACACTTGTAGAAGTTGATAGTGCCCTACATATTGTGCCTTCACTTGCTACAAGTTGGACGATTTCTGAAGACCGAAAAACGTATACTTTTTTTATACGCAACGATGTTTTCTTTCACGACGATGAAGCCTTTGAAGGTGGGAAAGGCCGCAGGTTAACGGCGCACGATGTAGTGTATAGTTTTAACAGGCTTTTAGATCCGGCAATTGCAAGTCCGGGGGCCTGGATTTTTAACGAAAAGATAGATTCACAAAACGGCTTTACGGCTATAAACGATACCACTTTTCAATTAAAGCTTGTTCGGCCGTACATTCCTATTTTAGGCATTCTTTCTATGCAATATTGTTCGGTGGTGCCGCACGAAGCGGTAAAAAAATGGGGCTCCCAATTTAGAAAACACGCGGTTGGAACAGGTCCGTTTCAGTTTGTTGCCTGGGAAGAAGGTCAATCCCTCATTTTAAAAAAAAATACCAGGTATTTTGAAAAAGATGAAAACGGTATACAGTTGCCCTACCTTGATGGTGTGAAAGTAAGTTTTTTCGATAGCAAGGCTACAGAGTTCTTGCTCCTTCGACAACAAAAGCTGGAGTTTATAAATGACCTCGATGCTTCCTTTAAAGATGAAGTGCTAACCAAAATGGGAACCTTACGGGAAGGGTGGCAAGGACGGCTTCAATTACAAACACACCCTTACTTAAACATCGAATATTTTGGGCTTTTGGTAGATTCTGCCAATCCGGTTTTAAAAGCTTCTCCAACCCGGTTTAAAAAGGTACGACAAGCTATTAATTACGGGATTGACCGACACAAAATGGTTTTATATCTGCGTAATTCGTTGGGCATACCGGCCGTAAACGGATTTGTACCTGCGGGCCTGCCTTCCTTCGACTCTGCCAAAGTAACAGGCTATAATTACAATCCGAAAAAGGCAAGGCAGCTTTTAGCTGAAGCCGGCTTTGGGCAAAAAAACACTTTACCAGCGGTAAAACTGCTCACCATCCCTATTTATTCCGATATTGCCTCTTATGTAGCCCGGCAACTGGAAGAGCTGGGTTTTTCTGTTCAGGTAGAAACTGTGCAAAAATCGCTGCTGCTGGAAATGACTTCAAGCTCGAAAGCGCTGTTTTTCCGCGGAAGCTGGATAGCGGACTATCCTGACGCGGAAAATTACCTTTCCGTTTTCTACTCAAAAAACCCGGCTCCGCCTAATTACACGCGGTACAGCAATCCACAATTCGACAAAACCTTTGAAAAAGCCCTCGCCGAAACCAACGATTCGCTGCGCTACCAATTATACCGCGAGGCCGACCAGATAATGATAAACGACGCGCCGGTAGTGCCGCTTTGGTACGATGTGGTGGTGCGGCTGGTACAACCCTACGTAGAAGGTTTTAAACCAAATGCGCTAAACCTACTGGAATTGCGAAAAGTGCGGTTAAACAGGCAGGAGCAATAAAAGCAGGGCAAAAAAGACTCAAAAACCTTTCAAAAAGGGTCCGTTACTCTTCGTCTTCTTCATGATAAGCGTCTTGATTATCGTTATAATGTTTTTGCCATTCTTCCACACCTTCGTCTGTAAGACATTCGATAATATCATAAATAGGGTCTGTTTTCCGTTTCCAAAGCGTCACTAATTGGTCGCCATAATAAAAAACATACATGCAATGGTCTGTTTCGGTAGTAACTTTTAACAAACTCACTGGCAACTCAGCGCTCTCTTGCACCAGGTAATAACAACCGGGTTCCAACAATCCATACGAAAACATACTCACCTCCGTTTTTTGGTAGTTAATTAACTGTTCTTAGTTAGAAATAATGCTTTTATCTGAAAATAATGGGTAGTAGATTTTCTTTAAATTTCAGTAACTCAGCAGGTCATTCTTCCTTTGAGGATTCAAAATTACCAATTATACCAACTGGCAGATTTGACAATTTGTCAAAAACCCTAAATGTTTTAGTAAAGTTTATTTTTGGTTGATAATCAAATGGTTATCAAATAAGCAGTTTAAATAAGAAAACCTTTGCAAAAACTGGCAAACAGCTTGAAAACGGATATAGTAAGCTAGAATGATATATTAATCTATTGCTATTTATGTCTGGTTACTATAGGGAAGCAACAAGCAGAAGTTAATGGTACTATGGATATTTTGAATCCTCGGTTACTAAAAATAAATTTTTTATTGTGCATAGTCTATTTTAAATTATCTGCTTTGGAATATATTCTTGGTTTTCGCTTTAAAGATGTGGTATAATTAAAAATCTAAAGTTTTTAGCAATAGCATACCCTTTTTTATATCTTTGATCGCAGGAACGCTAATACAAATAGGCGTTATTTTCAAACAAAAGTTACTTAACCACAGTGCTTTTTTTAGTTATGTCGTGAGCGGTTTTTTTAAACCCTTTTTTGCATCTTTTTGGAGTATTAAAAGTGTCCAAAAAGGGGTAGGCTGAACGTTGTTCTTCCTGCCCGGAAGGGTTTACTATCTTACTTCATAATAACATTTTACTTTTACAAACTTTTATAGTGCATCAATTCTATGGCAGAAACAATAAAACAAGTAGCTGATTATAACGAAGACAGTATTAAAAGCCTCGATTGGAAAGAACACATTCGCCTTCGTCCGGGCATGTACATTGGAAAGCTTGGCGACGGCTCAAGTCCCGACGATGGCATATACGTTTTAGTAAAAGAAGTGATAGACAATTGTATTGATGAATATACCATGGGGCATGGAAAAACCATTGAAATCACCATAAATAGCAACACGGTAACCATCCGCGATAACGGGCGTGGAATACCGTTAGGAAAAGTGGTAGATGTAGTAAGTAAAATAAATACAGGCGCTAAATACGATAGTAAAGTATTTCAAAAAAGCGTAGGTTTAAATGGCGTGGGAACAAAAGCTGTTAACGCGTTAAGTTCATCTTTTAAAGTAGCATCGCACCGCGAAGGACGCGTAAAATTAGCCGAGTTTGAACGTGGCGTTTTATTAAAAGAATATAAAGAAGCAACCACCAATTCCGAAAATGGAACGACCGTAACGTTTATTCCCGATGAAACTATTTTTAAAAATTTTCATTTCATTCCGGAATACCTCGAAAAACAAATTTGGAATTATTGCTTTTTAAATGCGGGCTTGCGCATTGTGTTCAATGGCAAAAGTTACGTTAGCAAAAATGGTTTATTCGATTTGCTGGACAGGGAAATAAATGCGGATGAACGCCGCTACCCGATCATTCATTTAAAAGGAGTGGATGTTGAAGTTGCTTTTACACACAACAACGATTATGGCGAAGATTACCACAGCTTTGTAAACGGCCAGCACACTACGCAAGGCGGTACGCACCAGGCGGCTTTTCGGGAGGTTTTTGTAAAAGTTATTAGAGATTTTTTTAAGCGGGATTATGAGGCCGCAGACATAAGGCAAAGTATTGTGGCAGCTATATCCGTTAGAGTGGTGGAGCCGGTGTTTGAATCGCAAACAAAAACAAAACTGGGTTCGTTAAACGTAGAGGAAGGCGGAAAAAGCATGCGCCAATTTATGCTTGATTTTTTGTCTAAAGAATTGGATAATTTTTTACATAAAAACGCCGCAATAGCCGATGCATTCAAAAAGAAAATTGAGCAAAACGAACGCGAACGAAAAGATTTGGCCGGTGTAAAAAAATTAGCAAACGAAAGGGCAAAAAAAGCAAACCTGCACAATAAAAAACTGCGCGATTGCCGCATTCATTTAAACGACGAACCTCCTGCAAAAGGCCGGCAGGAAGCGTTTGCCCTGCAGCAAAACACCACCATATTCATTACCGAAGGCGATTCGGCTAGCGGCTCTATTACCAAAGCTCGAATTGTAGAAACACAGGCAGTTTTTAGCTTGCGTGGCAAGCCGCTGAATTGCTTTGGAATGAGCAAAAAAATTGTGTACGAAAATGAAGAACTAAACTTGTTACAACATGCGTTGAATATTGAAGAAGGCTTGGACGGCTTGCGCTTTAACCGTATTGTAATTGCTACCGATGCCGATGTGGATGGCATGCATATTCGCTTATTGATTATGACCTTTTTTCTTCAGTTTTTCCCGGACTTAGTAAAAAACAATCACATATATATTTTGGAAACACCGCTTTTTAGAGTACGTAATAAACAAGAAACAATTTACTGTTATTCAGAAAGCGAAAAACAAAAAGCGGTAAAAAAGTTAGGCAACAAACCAGAGATTACCCGCTTTAAGGGCCTGGGCGAAATTTCGCCGGATGAGTTTGGAAAATTCATTGGGGAGGAAATGCGCTTGCAGCCGGTAATTATAGATCATGGCGATCATATTCATAACCTCTTGGAATATTACATGGGCAAAAACACACAGGAGCGCCAGGAGTTTATTATTAAAAATTTGAAGGTAGAATTGGATGCCGCTGAAGAGCTAATAATTAATAATTAAAAATTAAAGGGTGCATGAAAGAAAACAACCTCATCCTTGACAAGACTTTCAGTTTTGGACTACGAATCATAAAACTTCATCTTCACCTTAAAAAAAGTAATGTTGAAAGGGCTTTAAGTCTTCAGGTATTAAGAAGTGGCACATCTATAGGCGCTTGTAGAAGAGGCAATCGGTGGTTCTTCCAAAAAAGATTTTAAACAAAAATTACGAATAAGTTATAGAGAGGTTAGAGAAACAAGATATTGGTTACGACTGTTAAGGGAAAGTGAGTTGTTAGAAAGTAATCTGGCTAATTCATTGATTCAGGATTGCGAAGAAATTCTCAAAATTCTAACTTCCATTTTAAATACTACAAGCGATTAACGCTTAATTATCAATTATTAATTTATAAATCTTTTGAACAAGCTCGATTACATCAGAAAAGCAAAATCGTTATTTTTAAAATGGGACTTACACCAGGTGGTGGAACCTTTTAGCGGAGGACTAAAAAACGGCATTTTTATGTCGGATATGTCCAAGTGGCGAAAGGAAAATCCGGTAACAGGTTACAACGATTTTTTTCAGGAAACCTGGGATTACGAACGTCGGTATAAATTGTACGATTCCATTTCTGCCTCCGAAAATTTTACTGATGAACCAATTGATTATTTTGAATTTGGCGTAGCTGGTGGAAAGTCGTTTAACTGGTGGCTCCATAAAAATAAAAACGAAAGTTCCCGTTTTTTTGGTTTTGATACCTTTGAAGGATTGCCGGAAAAATGGGGCGCGTTCGAAAAAGGTTCTATGGCTTATGCGCTCGAATCGCTAAATATCAACGATGTAAGAGCATCGCTGTACAAAGGTCTTTTTCAAGATAGTTTAGTACCCTTTTTAGAGAGTTACAACAATCAAAATAAAAAACTTATTCATCTTGATGCCGATCTTTTCAGTTCAACCATTTTTACACTGTCGCAATTGTATCGTTTTTTAAAGCCGGGCGATGTTTTGTTGTTCGACGAATTTGCCGTTCCGCAACACGAGTTTTTGGCTTTTAAAATCTTTACCGAATCGTTTTACATAAAATACGAGGTCATTGGTGCAGCCAATAATTACCTGTTTGTTGCCATCAAATTAATATAATTTTAAAAGCCATTCACATCTTTTACATGATTCATATTGTTTTTCAGGAAGCAGATATAGAAGTATTAAAAAAAGCAATTGAACTGGACCTAAGCCTGCAGGGAAACGTTGAAATAATCCGCGACGATTATGCGGTGGGCCCAATTGAAAATATAGATGAAGTGGAAGGATATCAAAGCCGTCGACAGTGGTGGAAAAGGCTGATTGATGCTTCGCCGTATAACGCAGAACAGCTGATGGCAATGGTTGATGATCGCTTGATTGTTCACCAGTTAACGCGTGCTTTGGAGGAGGACGAAAAAGAAGAAATCTGGATATGGATGGGGCAAAATCAACACGATGTTTGCGGCTACTATTGGTTAGTTTCGCAACTGAAAAAATACAGCGGAAGAGTATTTGTTTTATACATGAACAACCTGCCTTTTATTAATGAAAAAGGGCTTATATTTTACCCAACAGCATTACATCAAATTTTACCAAAAGAGTTTTTAAAATCAAAAAAGCTTTGTCGCAAAGTTACCACCAGCGAATTTGAGATAGACAGCGACGAATGGAAAAAGCTTTCAGCCGAAAACGCATTGGTGCGCATATTGGAAGGTGGAAAAAAAAT
>JBBSRB010000080.1:0-14067 GCA_038243445.1 Chitinophagales bacterium
AGGTTTTATTTCGGCTTCAGCCTGTTCTTCTTTTCCCTTGCAGGAAATAATAATGCAACAAATGATAAGAAGATAGTTGAGCAATTTATATTTCATCAGGTTCATAATTTATTTTAATGATTCCAGTAATTGAATGTATTTAGCAGCAACTGGCGGTTGGTTTGCATAGTGATGAAATCCTTTTCCAAAGCCATTGCATTTTTGACAGTGTTCACATAGTTGATTACAGAAATCTGGCCTCTGATTAATTCCTGTTTGTAGTACCCCAATAGTTTATCATACTCTTTTACCTGTGTATCCATCAACTTCATTCTTGCTTCAATGGCTTCTATCTGCTCCGTCAGGTTATTCTTCCGTTCTGTATTTTGATTAAGAAAATTTTCACGATAAGCCTGTGGTGTTTTCAATAGTGTATTTTACATTTTTAATAGGTGTGTAAATAGCATCTACCGGAATGTAGCTCAGCGGTGCATCTTTTGGTTTGTTTTCCTCTGCAGGCACATAACCACGTCCTTTGCCAATGGTAATTTCAATATCCAGCTTTGCCGAAGGATCAAGTGTGCAAATTAATTGCTGCGGGTTCATTATCTGAAAGCTTTGTGTGCCTTCGCCCAACATGCCTGCAGTAAATTCTGCCCTGTTTTTTATAGAAAGTGTCAGCTTTTCTGTTTGAACGTCGTGATCCACTACTTTTTTTAGACGAACTTGTTTAAGGTTCAAAATAATTTCCACTACGTCTTCAGAAACACCTTTGATGGTTGCAAACTCGTGGTCCACGCCTTCAATTCGAACACCAATAATTGCAAAACCTTCTAATGAGTTGAGCAAAACACGGCGCAGCGAGTTGCCGATGGTTACGCCGTAGCCCGGCTCCAGCGGACGAAACTCAAACTGAGCTTCGAAGTCTGTAATTTTTTGCAGAACGATCTTATCGGGCTTCTGAAAATTTAATATTGCCATGAAAATTTACGATTTTAGATTTACGATTTAGATTTCTTCCTTCCTATAATATTCATTAAAGGTTGATTGAAGAAATAATGTTTTCAGCTTTACAAGCTATGCTTCCCTGTTGTTGGTTGTAGCAGCATAATCATCTGTGATCCAACCTTTGCCTTCTATTATTTAGAATACAATTCTACAATCAACTGCTCTTTGATATTTTCAGGAACAGATTCTCTTTCGGGATAAGCAATAAAAGTTCCCTGCATTTCTTTGTCGTTAAAATCTACCCAACCAAAACGTGGATTTTTAGGTCTCATTTGGCTGGTTACGGCAGTATTATCTTTGCTTTTATCTTTTAATGCAACAATATCTCCTGGCTTTAATTGCGCAGACGGAACATTCAACACTTCGCCATTTACAGTTACGTGCTTGTGGCTTACCAACTGACGGGCAGCTGGGCGGGAGGGAGCAATTCCCATACGAAAAATAGTGTTGTCTAAACGGGCTTCAAGCAATTGAATAAGTACTTGGCCAGTAACGCCTCTGCGCCTTTCGGCTTCTTCAAAGGTTTTGCGGAATTGTTTCTCCAGCAAGCCGTAGGTGTACTTTGCTTTTTGTTTTTCGCGAAGTTGCAATGCATACTCTCCGGGAGCTTTGCGCTTTTTATTGGCGCCATGTTGCCCCGGTGGGTTGCTGTTTTTATCCAGCCATTTTCCATTGCCTAAAATAGGTTCGCCAAATCTACGTGAGATTTTGGTCTTTGGTCCTGTGTAACGTGCCATTTAATATTTTATTTTCCGCTTTTTTGTACCGGTGCGTTCATCGTTAAAAACGGTAAAAATTAATGAAGCACCCTTTAAATAAATGAAACCGAACTGGCTCAATATGTTGTATGTACGAGGAACGAAATTAGAAGTATAGAACTTTTCTACTTCCTACCTCGTACTTCAAACTTCGTACTTTCTTTAAACTCTTCTTTTCTTTGGAGGACGGCAGCCGTTGTGTGGTATAGGCGTTACGTCTTTAATCATCACTATCTCAATACCAGAATTGGAAAGAGATCGGATGGCACCTTCGCGACCAGCACCGGGTCCTTTAACATATACATCCACTCTTTTTACACCCGCATCAAGAGCTACTTTTGCAGCATCTGAAGCGGCCATTTGAGCTGCGTATGGAGTGTTTTTCTTAGATCCTTTAAAACCCATTTTACCTGCACTTGACCAGGAAATTACCTGACCTTGCTTATTGGTTAAACTGATGATGAGGTTGTTGAAGGTTGCGTTTAAATGGGCATCGCCATATGCATCAACTTTTACAACTCTTTTCTTTGCGGCTGCCTTTGCGCTTTGCTGGCCTTTTCCGCCTTGTGCTTTTGCCATTTCTTAGGTATACTTAAATGTTTTTAAACAATTTTGCTTTTCGCAAAATCCAAATCAATTCTACTCCTGCACCCGGCATCCGCAATTGATTTGGTTAGAATGGTGCATATTGTAGAAACACGCCTTGAGGCGTGTTTCTACAATAAATTATTTCTTCGGCGCTTTCTTTTTGCCGGCAACAGTTCTGCGTTTTCCTTTACGGGTGCGGCTGTTGGTTTTTGTACGCTGCCCACGAACGGGTAAGCCTTTCCGATGGCGTAACCCACGGTAGCAGGCAATATCCAACAATCGTTTAATGCTCATTTGCACTTCCGACCGCAAGGCACCTTCCACTTTTAGCTCTTCGGTAATGGTAGTACGAATGACATTAAGGTCTTCATCGTTCCACTCATTTACCTTTTTGTTGCGGTCAATGTTATGCTTGTCGAGAATGTACTGGGCAGTAGATGGACCGATACCGTAGATATAGGTAAGACCGATTTCGCCTCTTTTATTTTTTGGTAAATCAACACCGGCAATACGCGCCATAGTTCTAATTTATATATTTGATATGCGATGTACGATTTAGGTTGACTACAGAGTCAAATTTAGATCTTACATCAAAAATGTTTTATCCTTGTCTTTGTTTAAAGCGGGGATTTTTTTTATTGATTACGTAAAGCACGCCCTTCCGGCGTACAATTTTGCAATCTACACTGCGCTTTTTTATAGATGCTCTAACTTTCATAATAAATGGTCTTTATGCAATGAATCAAAAAAAATAAGCAAGCGGTTTACACCTCTTATTTATAGCGAAAATTAATTCTTCCCCTGGTTAAATCGTAAGGGCTCATTTCCACTCCTACCTTATCTCCCGGTAATATTCGTATATAGTGCATCCGCATTTTGCCCGAGATGGTGGCAATTATTTCGTGCCCGTTTTCAAGCTTCACCCGAAACATAGCGTTCGATAAAGCTTCTAAAATGGTTCCATCTTGTTTAATCAGTGGTTGTTTCGACATACTTATTTTGGGAGCGCAAAGATATAGATATTTTATGAAAAAATAAAGAGCCGCTCTTTTTTTTTAAAGCGGCCCCTTTTTTTATTTAAATTTTATGACGGTTTAATGAGCTGCCACCCTTTCAAGTGGCATTTTGGTCATATCCAGGTGATGATTTTGCAGTTCGTGTACATAAAGTGGATGGTCAAAATGGCGGTGATCTTCGCGGTACCAAACTTCCAGGCTGGTGTAATTCCCCGGATCGTGCACCAAAACCCTGAACGGACCTTTTTTGTATTTTACGCCTTCCGGCGTCTCTTCGCGTTCAAAGCCAAGCGAGTTTATCAGCCTGTCTTCGGTTAGCGGAATAGGAACAACAGCATCTAAAGGATACCAAAAATCCTGCACCCCATTGTTAATAGAAACCTCATTGTCGCCCGTTTCTACAATTACGCCTTCGCGTTCGGTGCCGTCGTGCAGCACTTTTACAAGATCGCCTTCCTTTAGTTGATTTATCTTAACCATAAAAACCATTTTGTTTTTCGAATGTAATTTATTTTAAAAAACTGACCAATTCTATATAAAAAAGGCTGAGTAAAACCCAGCCTTTTTAAATCGACTATAACGTCTTTATTTAGCACTATATGGGAACTTTTTTGTCGCATTTCTCATTAGTGCATCTACTAACCTGGTTGTTGATGAACCAACAGATCCAGAAGCCTCATAATCATATTTCCATAACAGATCGCTACTTGTACCATCGTGAATATTAATGGTTGTTTCTACTTTATTGGTGCTGCCCCAAGCGCCAGCCAATAAACCTACGGCAAGGGCTGCGCCATCCGACATTGGCTTTTCCATATTTGCCCGACTCTGCATAACAGCATCTACACCAAGCAATGTGGCTAACTTAGAACGATCAGTTGTTTTTAATTCATTGTACACAATGCCAGCTTCTTTAAGTTTGGTATTAGTTTTTGTTACATCTTGAAACGTAACGGTATAATCAAACTTTCCACCGCGGCGTAAAAACCAACCATACATTTTTTCCTGGATGTCCAAACCGGTTTTCATTTGCAGCTCTTCCATTTGGGCAGCAGTCATCCCTTTTGCCTGATTAGGACGCAACTGCATGGTTACTTCTGCAGGAAGAATAGCGACAGTTTTATGTTTTGATAAAGCTGTTGAGAAATTTGCAGATTGGTAAATTTTTGGTCCGCAGCTAAAAAGTGCTACGCACAAAAGAAAGAGCACAAAGTTTGTTTTCATGATATTAAGTCTTGGTGTTTCCGTAAAACCTTTTTACAGAAATAGAGTATTGAATAAAACGTAGATCTGATTTCTACAAACATTTAATAGGAGCAGTAATCAACGCTTTCTAAAGCAACAAATGTATTATTGCTAAATGAAAACAAAAATGGCAAAACCTTAATTATTTGTAAAAGATGAATTGGACTTGCACTGCCTTATCAACAATACTGATTAATAACTAAGTTATATGTAAACATAACCTTTTATTCCGCCCAGCTCATTGTATAATCCCCGTTTTCTATTTCCAACGCCTGTTTTGTAAGCATCAGCGGGTGAAACGTATCTACCATTACAGCCAGCTCGGCCGTTTCTTTTGCTCCAATGCTTTTTTCTACTGTGCCGGGGTGCGGGCCGTGAGGAATGCCTGCCGGGTGCAGCGTTATCATACCACGGGTAACATTTTTACGACTCATAAAATCGCCATCCACATAATAAAGCACTTCATCGCTATCTATATTGCTATGGTTGTATGGCGCCGGAATGGCTTGTGGATGGTAATCGAAAAGGCGTGGAACAAACGAACACACCACAAAGTTGTTTGCTTCAAAAGTTTGGTGTACCGGCGGTGGCTGATGAACCCGGCCGGTAATAGGTTCAAAATCGTGTATAGAAAACGCGTACGGGTAACAGCAGCCATCCCAGCCAACTACATCAAAAGGGTGCGTACCGTAATGCAGGTTATATAAAACGCCTCTTTTTTTGGCTCTGATAATAAAATCGCCCCGCTCGTCGTGCGTTTGCAAATTTTTAGGTGTGCGCAGGTCGCGTTCGCAAAAAGGACTGTTTTCCAGCAACTGCCCGTATTTGCTTTGATACCGTTTTGGAAACCTTACAGGACTAAACGATTCAACAATAAAGAGCCGGTTGTTTTCGGTATCAAAATGAATTTGGTAAATAGTGCCCCGCGGAACAACCAAATAATCGCCGTAGGCAAAGGTTAGTTCTCCATAGGCCGTTTTTAAAACACCGCTTCCTTCATGCACAAAAATCAGCTCATCAGCATCGGTATTTTTGTAAAAATATTGGGTGAGGCTTTGTTGTGGCGATGCCAACACTATATGTACATCGTTATTAACCAACACAGGTATGCGGCTGTCGAGGTAATCTTTTTGAGGCTTTATTTTAAACCCTTCAAAGCTTCGGTGACTCAGCATTTTCTCTTCAGCTATTTTTGGCGCCACATCTACCGGCCTTTCGGTTTTTATAATTTGTGTTGGCGGGTGCACATGGTAAAGCAGCGAATAATCGTTTGAAAAACCCTCGGTAGAAACCAACTGCTCGGAATATAAGCTGCCATCCGGTTTTCGAAACTGCGTGTGGCGCTTGTGCGGAATGCTTCCTAAAGTAGTATAAAAAGCCATTGTAATAGTGGTATTTAATTCTTTTGGGTAACGGGCTAAATTGCTATCATGAAGCTGCAGTGGCGACGCTCCGTTCAACAACAGAACTTTTTGGAACACGTAAACGGCAACTAAATGTTTTCAATTGCACCTGAACTAAATTGCGGTAAACATAAATTCGGCATTTCATTTTTCCGTTTATTAACTTAAAAAATTAGATCACCGGTGCAAAAGCATGTTCAAATTTACGTTTTTTTAGGCTTTGTCATTTTTAACCTGCTACATACCATTTGCCTTGCTTGTCTTTGGCATATAATAAACCGTTGCTCATTTGGTGTAGTTGCTCACCGCTTTTTGCATCGGCAAACGTTTTTTGCTCGTACACTCTAATTCCGTTATTTTCCCGCGTTAGGTACACAATCAGCGCATATAAAGTTGGCTGTATTTCGTGCAGCCATTGCTCTTCGCTTTCTTTTACAAATGCCTGGCTCATATAAAATTGTTTTTCGTTTATTATAGCTAAAACAAGCGTGCCGCAGTTTATGTACCCTTTTTTGAATGTTTTTAAGCATTCATAATTTAAGGATTCTGGCGTTTTAACATATTTAACCAGCGTTCCGTCGTACATTGAACTTTATTAAAACAACTTATTGTATGAAGCTGAGAGATGTGATTGCTGTTTTGCTTGGTTTAAAAAAGCCCGTTTTAATTCCAATTCCAAAAATAAACAGCCAACAAAAAAGATAATTTTTCAAGGTTAAATTATTGGCTTAAACAGCCGTTAAAAAAAACTAAAGCTTCTGCAACCGCAGTGGCTTTATTCTTTTTAACCCTATCCCCTTTTTCAAAGGATTTAGTTTAATGCATCAAAGAGCTGGTCTAATATAAAATTAACCGCCCCGCATATTAGCATAATTTGCACCCTTTTTAAAGGGTTTTTTCATTTCAATTTATGCAGGGCGTAAACACCATCGCGTATAGAAAATACACCATTTATTTGTTGAGCGCCATGGCGCTCTTCCGGTGCATTATCGCGTACGTTTTACCCTTGGGCAACGACGAAGCTTATTATTGGTTGTATAATCAAAAGCTTTATTGGAATTATTTCGACCATCCGCCCCTGGTAGCCGTTTGGACCCGGCTATTTACGCTAAACGGCCTGCTGCCTGAAGGAGAATTTTTTTTGCGTGTTGGCTCGGTGGCAGGTGGCGCGTTAGCCACCTGGTTTATGTATAAAACAGTTGCGCTTTTACATTCAAACAGAGCGGGTTTTTTTGCCGCCTGCTTATATTCTTCCTCGTTTTACACAGGCATAACAGCCGGTATTTATTTAATGCCCGATGCGCCCCAAATGGTATTTTGGACCTTTGGTTTATGGATGATTGCCCGCATTACCAGAGCCGAAGACAACTGGACTAACTGGTTGCTTTTTGGCGCAGCCGCCGGACTGTGCATTATGAGCAAAGTACACGGCTTGTTTCTTTGGGGAGGCGTGGGTTTGTACATACTTTTTTTTCGCAGGCAGTGGCTTGCAAAAACACAATTGTATGTAGCCGCACTCCTTACTTTGGCCATTATTAGCCCTATATTTTTTTGGAACATCAAGTACGATTTTGTTACATTCCGGTTTCATAGCAACCGCGTTATAATTGACCAGGCAGCCATCCAGTTTAGCTTTATAAAAGAGGCGTTAGGCCAGGTTTATTTTAATAATCCTATAAACTTTGGTGTTGCTTTGTGGGGATTGATTGCCCTTATGCAAAAAAAAGGGACCCGGTTGCCGGCGCTTTCAATATTTACTCTCATTGGTTTGCCGCTTGCCGGATTGTTGCTTTTCATTTCGTTTTTTAGAGATACTACACTGCCGCACTGGAGCGGGCCGGCGTACGTAAGTTTATTGCCGCTTGCAGCAATTCAGCTAGCTTCTATAAAAAAAGGGATGGTGTTTCCAAAGCTTTTGCGCGTGGGCTTAGGTGTATTTTTAATTGTGCTGATTGGTTGGGCGTGCATGGTTCATTTTTATCCCGGCACCATTGGTAAACAAGAAAAAGAAGCGTTGGGCAAAGGCGATATAAGCCTTGATTTGTGGGGCTGGAAAGAAGCAGCAAAAAGCTTTGAAACCATTTATAAAAATGAGGTGCGCACGGGAAAGGCAGGGGCTAAAACCCCGCTAGTATGCACGTATTGGTGGGGTGCTCATATTGAATATTATTTTGCGCGGCCGCTGCAAATACCCATGTTTGGTTTAGGAACCATTAACCAAATAAGGCATTATAGCTGGATGAATGGCATACGCAAAGAGCCTTTTAACCTAGATACTGCCTACTGCATTATGCCGGTAGATGAGCAATACGATTTGCCCCTGAATTATTACAGCCATATTCAGTTGATTGCTGTAATTAAAGTGCCGCGCGGCGGACAGCCAGCGCACAACTTTTCAGTTTACCGCCTGTGGGGATGGAAAGGAACATTACCCATAATAAAATAGCAAACCTTTTTTAAGATACGTTTTATATGGTTTTGCATTCTTTTTATTTGGCCGGCACCATTGCTACTATGTACCTTTTGTTGCGGCGCTCCGTTCATCTGTTGGTAATGCTATGAAGCATTTAAAAAACAGCCACAAAGGCATAAAGCCGCGAAGTTGCGCAAACAGACTCCTACCAGGTGCACCCTTTTTTAAAGGTTTTTCGTAGTAACAAACAGTGCAAGGTTAATTAAAACATTCAAAAAAGGGTCTAAGCCAGTTTTTAAAACTATCGGCCTGCTCCGGCCTGGCAAAATAAAAAAGTACCACAGCGTCTAATCACAAAAAAAGAAACACTACCGATTAAAAACCTAACGGCATTAAATAAAGGCATTATAACCTAAGTGACCCCACCGTGGACAAGGAGCTTTATACTTTTATATAAATTCGTTTTTTATCCATCCAGTAACAAATAGCCCACATAAATAAAATAACGGTTAGCGCAAATAAAAGCGAACCAATTTCCGGCGCGCCGGGCACAAATTTGTACACCTTTTCGTACAGCCAGTTCCAGGGACTAACATATTGGGCAATACCTTTATCGTTTACGCCGTTGGGTATGCGGATAAGGCGTAAACCCTTTGGTAAAAAAGCACTCAGTGCAAAAACAAACAACGCATTTTTCCCAAACACATCAAAAAAGCGGGTCCACCAGGAGCGCACTTTTTTTACTTCTAAAAAATAAATAAGCGTAGCTAAAATGGCTATGGCCATGCCTGTAGTAACCACTACATAAGAAGACGTCCAGATTTTTTTATTTACCGGAAAAGATAAGCCCCAGGCATAACCGCCCAGTAAAAAAGCCATCGCAATAATAAACAGCCCGGTAAGTAAATAGTATAAGTGGTTTTGTGGTTCAGTTGGCGGCCGGCTGCTTTCTACTCGCTTGCTGTCCACCGTCATCTGTCCACCGTCATCTGTAATATTCCCGCTGTCCCCTGTCATCTGTCCTCCGTCCCCTGTATTTTTCCCGCTATCAACCGTCATCTGTCCTCCGCCCTCTGTAATATTCCCGCTATCAACCGTCATCTGTCCACTGTCATCTCTATTTTTCCCGCTGCCAACCGTCACCTGTCTTCCGTCATCTGTATTTTTCCCGCTATCAACTGTCATCTGTCCACCGTCAACTGTGTCAACCCCTTCCCGAGCCTTTCCGTTTTTAATAATATAATCCCCCACTAAATAGCCAAATATTACCTGTACAATGGCAGGTACTGTGCTCATTAATCCTTCGGGGTCAAAAGCTACTCCTTCGCCTTTGTACATGTGTAGTTCACCTAAAATAGCTTTGTCAATGTCGGTTCCAAACCAGCCCGTTAAACTATACGGATCGGCCGGATTGCCCACCACGCACAGCATCCAGTAAAAAAGCAGCATTATAAAACCTGCCAAAAAGGCCCCCCGCGGCTTTAAATAATACGCCAGCACCGATGCGAAAAAATAACAAAGCGCTATGCGCTGCAGCACGCCAAAAATGCGCACGCCAAAAAGCTTTCCTTCGGCGTTCATCCACGTCCAGCCGGTAGCCACCAACTCGTTGTTTTGCCAGCGGGCAAACGGCCACCAGTTTAGGAATAGTCCAATTAAAAAAATCAGCAGCGTGCGCTTCACTACTTTTTGCCAAAAATGGGCATCGCCAGCCTGTTGCAGGCGCGGCAATACAAAAGCCAAAGCATTGCCTACGGCAAATAAAAAAAACGGAAATACCAGGTCGGTAGGCGTTAGCCCATGCCAGTGTGCATGCTCCAGCGGACTATAAATATGGCCCCAGGAACCGGGGTTGTTTACCAAGATCATTAAGGCCACTGTTGCACCTCTAAAAACATCCAAAGAATAATACCGTTGCGCTTTCAAATCAGTTGTTTGTATAAATGTAACAAATTGTATTTTAGAGAGCTCATGAGTTCTGCTTTTATACACCTTTCCGCAGTTGTAGATGCCGGCGCACAAATAGGTTCCGGCACTAAAATCTGGCATTTTTCTCACTTGATGGCCGGAGCTGTAATAGGCTCCAATTGCATTTTAGGGCAAAACGTGTTTATAGATAATGGGGTGACAATTGGCAACGGCGTAAAAATTCAAAACAATGTATCGGTATATAACGGGGTAATAATTGGGAACGATGTGTTTATAGGGCCTTCTGTAGTATTTACCAATGTTATTAACCCAAGAAGCTTTATAGAGCGAAAGCACGAGTTTAAGCAAACAACCATTGAAAAAGGGGTCACCCTGGGCGCTAACGTTACTGTTATTTGTGGCATTACCATGGGCGTGTATGCCTTTGCCGGTGCGGGCAGTGTTATTACTTCTAACGTAGCGCCTTTTGCGCTGGTGTACGGCAACCCAGCCCGGCAAAAAGGCTGGGTAAGCAAAGCAGGACAGCCATTAATTTTTAATGAATTAGGCGAAAGCCAGTGCCCCCAAACCGGCGAACGCTATCTTTTGCGTAACAATAAGGTAGTTACATTTTAGCGTTTTTTAAATAACTTATTCAATTTCAGGGTAGTTTATAGGATTGACATTCACAGCCTAAAAGCTATATTTGCACCCGCTACCACTCAATTATAGCTAAATTTTTAAATTTATAGTGTAACTGAGGTGGCGAAGCTTTGTTAATTTCACAAATGTCTTGCGCAAAATGGCTTGCTGTTTATACCCGTCCCCGCTGGGAAAAAAAGGTGCATACCTTATTAACTGCCAAAGGAATAGAAGCTTATTGCCCCTTAAATAAAGTGCGCCGTAAGTGGAGCGACCGGATAAAAGTAATAGAAGAGCCGCTGTTTAAATCGTATGTTTTTGTACGGGTAGATGAGGAAGGCCGTACGCCGGTTCGGATGACCGATGGAGTGGTGAATTTTGTGTATTGGAATGGAAAGCCCGCAGTGGTTAAAGAAAAGGAAATACAAACCATTAAAAAGTTTTTAAATGAGTACGAAGAAGTAAGCGTTATAAAAATGGAACTGGCGCCCAACGAGCGGGTGGTTATTACCGCCGGTCCGTTAATGGACAAAGAAGGAAAGATTTTGGAAATAAAAAACAAAGTGGCCAAAGTAGTTATCGAAAGTTTAGGTTCTGTTTTAGTGGCCTATATTGAAAAGAGTAAATTAATTTCCCTCCGCAACCAAACTTCACTTTAATGCGTGTACTTTTTGCAGTACTTTTTGCCGCTTCCCTTTTTGCTACTTCCTGCGGCACACAGCGCGCCGTATATAATTACCTGGAGGATGTAACCGATACTTCTTTTAAGGCCCTTGTAACTCCCACCGAACCCATTATTCAAAAAAACGATCTTCTTTCCATTCAGGTATTCAGCGCCTCGCAGGTGCCCGAAGCCGATGCATTATATAACCTGCCGGTACTGCAGCAAAGCGGCGGACAAAACAGCCAGATGAGTGGCTACCTTGTAAATACAGAAGGCACTATTACAATGCCACGCCTTGGCGAAGTAAAAGCCGAAGGGCTAAAAAAAAGCGAGCTGCAGGAAGTTATTATTGCCAAACTGCAAGGGCAGCTAACCAACCCTGTAGTGATTGTGCGTTTTTTAAATTTTAGGGTAACCGTTATAGGAGAAGTAGGAGCCCAAAACGTAATAAATATACCTACCGAACGCTTAAATGTGCTGGAAGCGTTGGGTATGGTGGGGGGCATTACCCAGTTTGGAAAAATAAAAGAAGTAAAGATTTTACGGCAAAACAACGGCATTACCGAGCTGGGCGTGTTAGATCTTACTTCAAAAACAATCTTTAGCTCACCTTATTTTCAACTTCAGCAAAACGATGTGGTACTGGTAGATCAAAACCGGTACAAGCTGCGCCAAACAGAGCAGCAACGCGTAGCCCAGCAAATAGGTTTCGCCACCGGCATTATTTCTACCATTGCCTTGCTGATAGCTCTTATTAATAAATAATTCTTTTTAAAACCAATTTATCCACCTCCATGGAGGACCCTTTTCAAACATCGGCAGGCGCAAAAAGCGAACTCTCAAAAATGGGGGTTAAAGAAATCATCTTTAAATACCTGCGGTTTTTACCCCTGTTTATTATTTCGGTGGCACTAAGCCTTGTAGTGGCTTTTTTATACCTTAGGTACACTACGCCTGTTTACCAGTCTTCTGGATCGCTGATTATTAAAGAAGATAACAAAGGCACAGTTGCGCTCGACGAGTTAATAACCGGCTCCGATGAAGTAAACCTGCAAAATGAAATAGAACTCCTTCGCTCGCGGCCCCTGATGGAGCGGGTAGTTGACGGACTGAACCTGAACCTTTCGTATTTTACAAAAGGCAAAGTACGCGAAACAAACGTGTACAAAGGCGTGCCTTTTGCTTTTGAGCCTTTTGAGCTTCGCGATTCTGCCCGCTCTTTTTCAGTTGATATTACTTTTGAAAACGCTTATGGTTTTCGCGTAAACAACGAAGGGCCACTCTATTCCTTTGGGCAGGCGGTGAAAACAGAATGGGGGGCCTTTCGGCTGGTAAAAAAAGAAGGTGTTATTGGGCCCGACTATACCGTTCGGTACACTCCTGCTGCAAAAGTTGTGGCGGATTATATTTCGGCGTTAACCATTGTACCCAAAGGCAACACCAATATCTTAATCATTACTTTCCAGGCTACTAACCCGGCGCTTGCAGCAGACGTGGTGAATTCGCTGATGCACCAGTACGCGTTGTATTCTTTAGAAGAGAAAAACGAAACCATCAACCAGCAAATTGCGTTTATTAACGACAGGCTGGCTGTGGTGGATGCCGAGCTGGACAGTGTAACAAGAGGAAAACTAGCTTATCAAAAAGCAAACAACCTGATTAATTTCGACGCACAGTCAACCGATTATTTTGGAAAAATACAAGAGTCGGATAAGCTTTTAAACGAGCAGGCTGCGCAAATAGAGTTAGTCCAAATAATAGGAAATTACCTGCGCAATAGCAAGAACGATTTCAGCACCACTCCTTCTTCCCTGGGTATTGCCGATGCCACCTTAAGCAATTTAATTGCGGCGTACAACGTAGCTCAGTTAGAGCGCAAAAGCCTTTTAGACCGGCAAACGCCCCGCGGCAACCCATTGGTTCAATCAAAGGAAGCTGAAATAGAAAAGCTGCGCCAAACCATTCTTGAAAGCCTGCGCACCATCCGCACCTCGTACTCAGCTTCTATTAACGATTTACGAAACACCAACAGCAGAGCGCAAAGCCAGATAAAGCTGATGCCCGAAAAGCAGCAACGCTTGTTGGAAATTGAACGCCAGCAGGTTACCAAACAAGGTGTGTATAATATTCTGCTGGAGCAAAAAGAACGAACTTCCATTACGCTGGCGGCTACCTCCTCCAACATCAGGGTGGTAGAAAGCGCTACGCCAGATGAAGTTCCGGTGGCGCCTAACCGCAGAAACGTACAGGCGCTGGCCTTTTTTATAGGGCTTTTACTTCCGGCCCTGTTTATTTTTGTTTTAGAACTGCTCAACGATAAAATTACTTCAAGAGCCGATATTGAACGGGTTTCGGATATCACCATTTTGGGCGAGGTAGGACATTCGTTTGCAACAGAAAACTTAGTAGTAAAACCAAATAACCGAAGCGTAGTGGCCGAGCA
>JBBSRB010000081.1:0-14060 GCA_038243445.1 Chitinophagales bacterium
GTTGTGGCATCTAAGTGAGCAAAGGTTGTCGCGGGTGCCGGATCTGTTAAATCATCGGCAGGTACATACACCGCCTGAACCGATGTAATAGAACCGTTTTTGGTAGAAGTAATGCGTTCCTGCATTAAACCCATTTCAGTAGCAAGCGTTGGTTGGTAACCTACCGCCGAAGGCATACGACCTAACAACGCCGAAACTTCGGAACCTGCTTGTGTAAAACGGAAAATATTATCTACAAAAAATAAAATGTCGCGTCCTTTTCCGGTACCATCGCCATCGCGGTAATACTCGGCAATGGTTAAACCAGAAAGTGCTACCCGGGCGCGGGCGCCGGGTGGTTCGTTCATTTGTCCAAATACAAAAGTTGCTTTGGATTCTTTCAAACCTTCCATATCCACTTTACTCAAATCCCATCCGCCTTCTTCCATGCTGTGTATAAAGGCTTCGCCGTAATTCATAATTCCGGCTTCAATCATTTCGCGCATCAAATCGTTTCCTTCGCGGGTACGTTCGCCCACGCCAGCAAACACCGATACACCGGCGTATGCTTTAGCAATATTGTTGATCAGCTCTTGGATAAGTACTGTTTTTCCTACACCCGCACCACCAAAAAGGCCAATTTTGCCTCCTTTGGAGTAAGGCTCAATCAGATCGATTACTTTAATACCGGTAAATAAAATTTCGGAGGCAGTTGAAAGGTTTTCAAATGCAGGTGGTTTTGCGTGTATCGCCCGTCCGTTTACTTTAGAAACCGGAGGCAAACCATCAATTGGGTCGCCGGTTACGTTAAAAAGGCGTCCTTTAATTTCATCAGACGCCGGCATTTTTATTGGTCCACCGGTATCAGTTACATCTATACCGCGGGTTAAACCTTCGGTACCATCCATGGCAATAGTGCGTACACTGTCTTCACCAAGGTGGTTTTGTACTTCCAATACCAGCGTGTCGCCATTATCACGCTTTATTTCCAATGCATTAAAAATTTCCGGAAGGCTGCCATGGAACTGCACATCCACCACGGCGCCAATAATTTGTTTTACCTTACCTACTTTGGCCATAAATAGCGTTTATAAATAATGTTATTTGGGTTAAAAACGGTTAGTTTTCTGAATTCGTTTTAATTTTCAGGGTGCAAAGGTAAGGGTACAGCACTAAATTGCCAATTCCCAATCAAACCAAAAGGCTTCAAAAAGGGTCACTTCATCCCTACCCTTATTTTAGGTATTTTAAATAATAAAGAAGAATCTTCTCTTATTCAAATTATACTATTTTGTACCCTAATGGCTGCATTATTATATACATTCTACGAGCAGGTTGACAAGAAGCAAAAAGTGACCTTTTGTTACCTAAATAAAAAACTTTTTTAACGCTTCTTCTTTTTTGAACCAAAATCTTTAATATATTTTTTTACAGCCATTTCCTTCATTTTTGCTTCCAGCACAATATCTATTTCCTTTCCATAAGTGTTTATCGGTTCGTAAATAAAATCGGCATGCGCTTCTTTCTTTGCAGTGGGGTCTTCATACTGCCGGCGCGATGAGGAAAAATGAAAAACAGGTTTTACGTCCCACGTATCAAAAGCCGTTAAAAAGGCCTCTTCCTCGGTTTGCAAACCAGGGTGCAACCGGTGATGGAAATAGTCAAACACAATTGGAACTCCCGTTGTTTCATATAGGGGTTTTAAATCTGCCACCGTGTACAAACCACCCTTGTCGTCGTTTTCAACCGATAGCCTTTTTTGCAGGTTTTTTGAAAGCAGTTTAAAATTTTGTGCAAAGCGTTTTAAGGTTTCGTTTTTATCGCCGTAAGCGCCGCCAACGTGCACATTAATTTTGTTCCAGTGCGAGGGTTCCAAACCCATTAAATCAAAAAGCTGCGTGTGTATTTCCAGGTCTTTAATGGTATTTGCCAGCGTAGCGCCGCTACCCGCCACTTTATTAAACGGTCCGGGGTGCGTAGTTACTCGCACCGGCAATTTACCAGCTTCCTCCAGCAAACTTCTAATTTCTAAAAAATGCGGCATGCTCTCCAACTTATATTCCGATGCCCATGGAAACAAATCCGACGTAATCCGAAAAACCGAAATGCCTTCGGCTACATTCCATTCCAAAACTTTTTTAAGCGCCACCACATTTCGCAAAGCCAGTTCCGATGCGTAGGCTACGCCCTTTTCCAAAAAGGTTCGTTTAATCATACCTTTATTAGTAGTAATGCCTTCGTTGGCTAAACAAACGTTAATGCAGGCGTATCCCGGTATCATAATCAACTATTAAAAAAGTAAAAAAAGGGTCATCAGCCACCTTACCTCCGCAAGTTGTAGTTCAATTCCCCGAACATTATTTTGGGCGTATCCCTGCGGGTCGGGCTTTTCGCTGCAAGTCCGCGCCGCCCCAGGGCTGGCGGCTTGCGGGCTTTTCGCTTCAATCCCTTACGCGTGCGGTCGGTTACAGCACAAACCCATTAAAACGCCTTCCAAATACAGCGCAAGCTAAGCACAAATTTCCCCAACTTCTTTTTAAAAAGTTTCAAATAATCGGCTCAAAAACAGATCAAAAAGGGTACACGACGGCTTTTTCACGCATAGGCACGTAATTTGTAAACCTCATGTGTATGAAACGATTTTTAATCCACGCTACCCTTTTTTGTAGCTTATTCGCAGCTTGCAATGCACAAAATGCAACCTCCGACAACAACCCCGACGAGCCAAAAACAGAGTCTGAAAAAAAAATAAGTAAACGCGATGGCAGCATTACCGCCGCCAATTCGTACTCCGATTTGTTTATGGACAGCACTGCATTAGAAAGCTTCTTAACAGAAAACAAAACCTCCGATTCCATTTCCCGCCGCTTGCGCAGTTTTTACAACACCCGAAATTTTCAATACGCCTGGTTTACCACTAACGGACTTACCGAGCAGGCACGTGGGTTTTGGAATCTTCACGACTATCACAACACCTACTCCAAAGACACGAGCTTAAAAAACAAAGCGCTGCAAAAAAAGATGGATGATCTGATTGTTCGTGAAACTCTTTCAGTTTCTGCATCCGACAAAAACATGTTAAAAACTGAACTTACACTTACCAGCCATTTTATTAAATACATGTTAAGCGCCTACGAAGATGGCTTTGTAAAGCGTAAAGAAATGGAGCGGTTTATTCCCGTAAAAAAACGCAATCCGTTGGAAGTAGCCGATTCGCTAATTAAAAAGAAACACAAAGACAACAAGTATTTTGAAGAAGCCAATCTTCGGTACGGGCAGCTAAAAGAGCACCTTGTGCGCTATTACGATATTGCGGCAAAAGGCGGCTGGCAGCCTGTTTCTATTGCTGGTAAAAGCTTAAAGAAAGGGTCTTCTTCGCCCGCGGTGGCCCAAATAAAAGCACGGCTGCAACTCACCGGCGATATGCCTGCCGGCGATACCAGCCAGGTATTTACCGATACGTTGGAAGGGGCAGTGAAGGCCTTTCAACAACGTTTTGGCTATACTCCCGATGGTGTAATTGGCGCATCTGTTTTAAAAGAGATGAATGTGCCTGTGCAAACACGGTTAGCCCAAATTTTAATGAATATGGAGCGCATGCGCTGGATGCCTAATGAACCCCATTCCGATAATCTTATTGTGGTAAACATACCAGAGTATGTGCTGCACATGTACGAAGGCAAAAACAAAGTGTGGGATATGAACGTAGTTGTAGGCAAAGAAGGCCACAATACCACCATGTTTACCGGCGATTTAAACCAGGTTGTTTTCAGCCCGTACTGGAACGTGCCCACCAGCATTGTAAAAGACGAAATTGTACCTAAAATGGCCAGCAACCCCAATTACCTGGCTAATCAAAATATGGAAATTGTAAAAGAAGATGATGGCTCGGGATATCCGCAAATTCGGCAATTGCCGGGCGGCAACAACTCGCTTGGAAAAGTAAAGTTCTTATTTCCAAACTCATTTAATATTTACTTTCACGATACTCCTTCCAAAAGTTTGTTCGATAAAGATAAACGAGCTTACAGTCACGGGTGTATTCGGTTAAGCGATCCTGAAAAAATGGCCGATTACCTGCTGCGTAATCAACCCGAGTGGACTCCGTCGCGTATAAACGAAGCCATGAATTCGGGCGAGGAAAAATATGTCAAACTCAAAAAACCCGTTCCGGTATTTATAACATATTATACCGCTTGGGTAGATGCAAACGGCCGACTGAACTTTAGAGACGACATCTACAAACACGATGCAGACCTTGCCGCCCGAATGTTTTCCGGCGCTCAACAAATAGCAAAAAGGTAAGGAAAACGCTTAAAAAAGCCGGTTGAAAAACAACCGGCTTTTTTTATGACTTTATGTTAGAAGCTTCAGTTATTTTTGCGCCCAATGAATCGGGTCGCAGGTTATTTACTATCGGTTTACATATTGCTTTGTGCCATTGTACCCTGCTCCTTTTTTGATGATTGCGAAAGCGATTTAGCGCAAGAGCAAACAGCGGCAAAAGGCCCTTACCAGGAATGTGCTAACTGTTCTCCATTTTCAATTTGCAGCGCCTGTCAAACTGCTGCTGGCTTGCCCCAACAACTTACTCTTGCTGTACTTTTAAACGGTTCTCCATACCTGTACACCAGTTATACCTCTTTTTTAAAGCAAGGTCACTACGCCACCCTTTTTCAGCCGCCCCGAGTAGTTTGAGTTAGTTACCAAACTCTACAAATTATTCTTCACATATACTACATTATAAAATGCAGAAAATAATATTTTTTTATTTGGCCTTATTTTGCGCTGTACTTACCCACGCGCAACATTCAATAAAAATTTCAGTAAAAAGCAGCATCCAAAAAACCCCTTTGGCGGGCGCCACAGCCACGCTTCCATCTTTAAAAAGAACGGGCGCGGCAGATAGTTTGGGTTACGTTGTTTTTAACAACATTCCCGAAGGCGTTTATAATATGACTGTTTCTTATATCGGTTTCGAAGAACAACAAATTACCCTTAGCGTTCCACAGAGCGATACGGCGCACCTTTTTTTAGAAGAAATAGTTGAAGAGGAAGAAGAAGTGGTTGTTTCGGCTACCCGAACCAGCCGCACCATTGCCAATACGCCTACGCGGGTGGAAGTTATTTCGGGCGAAGAATTGGAAGAAAAAGCAAACATGAAACCAGGCGACATACGGATGCTCCTAAGTGAAAGTACCGGCATTCAAACGCAGCAAACATCGGCCACATCCTACAATTCAAGCATTCGCATACAGGGTTTAGACGGTCGGTACACGCAATTGCTCCGCGATGGATACCCCCTTTATGCAGGATTTTCCGGAGGTTTAAGCATTATGCAAATTGCCCCTTTAAACCTGCGGCAGGTAGAAGTTATTAAAGGTTCTTCCTCCACACTTTATGGTGGGGGCGCTATTGCCGGACTTATTAACTTAGTTTCTAAAACGCCCACAAACAATCGTGAGCTTAGCTTTATGGCAAACGGTACATCGGCCAAAGGTGCCGACCTTAGCGGGTTTTACAGCGAACGGTTTGGCAAAATGGGCGTTACCCTTTTCGGCTCGGCTAATTATGCAAGTCCTTACGACCCCGCTGGCATTGGGTTAACCGCTATTCCAAAATATGAACGCTACACCATTCAGCCACGCTTTTTTCTCTGGGGTAAAAACACCGATGTAAACGTGGGCTTTACCTTTCTTACCGAAGACCGGATGGGAGGAAATATAAAAACAATTAAGAACGGCGGAGGCGGCTATTTTGAACGCAATGAAACGGCTCGCTTCACCACTGAAACGGGCATAACGCATCGTTTAAGCGATGTTTCCAACATCAATATAAAAGGCAGCTTCAGCCGTTTTAACCGGTCTGTTTCTATTCCGGATTATAGGTTTAGCGGTGTGCAGAACTCTTCTTTTACCGAAGCTACGTACAATACAAAAACACTAAAATCGGAATGGATTGTAGGAGCAAATATTATAACGGATGTGTTTAAAGAAGAGCAACATACGCCTGCTCCGTTGCGCAGTTACAACCATATAACTTATGGTGGCTTTATTCAAAATACCTGGAACCCCGTTGCAGCGCTTACGCTTGAAACCGGATTTCGGGGCGATTATGTGCCTGAGTTTGGCTTTGCACTTCTACCGCGCCTTTCGCTGCTGTATAAAGCCAGCCCTAAACTTACCGCACGCATTGGCGGAGGCGCGGGTTATAAAACACCTACTGTGTTTAACGAAGAAGCTGAACGAGTGCACTTTGAAAACATACTTCCTTTGCAAAACAGCGCCTCAAATGAGCGATCATTGGGTGCTAACTTCGATATTAATTTTAAGACAAACGTGGGCGAAATGAAGGTTAGTCTAAACCAATTGTTTTTCTATACACGATTAAACGATCCATTGATATTAGTACCATCCACAGGTTCATTTTTTGAGTTTATAAATGCCGAAAGCCACATAGATACAAAAGGAATGGAAACCAATGTAAAGCTTAGCTACCTGGATTTTAAACTCTTTATTGGTTATACGCTGGCCGATGTAAACACCCATATTGGCGCTACTGAAAAAGCCTTTCCATTGACTGCAAAACACCGCCTGAACAACGTGTTGATGTACGAAAAAGATGAGGCATGGAAGTTGGGTTTAGAAGCTTATTATACATCACCACAAAAGCTGGCCGATGGAAGTACCGGCAAACAATATTGGACGATGGGTTTTATGGCCGAAAAGCTACAGAAAAACTTTTCCATTTTTATCAATTTTGAAAACTTTACCGATGTGCGGCAAACCCGTTTTGATACTATTTATACAGGCTCTATAAACAACCCGGTTTTTAAAGATATATATGCACCGGTTGATGGTTTTGTAGTAAATGGCGGCTTTAAAATCAAACTATAGGGTGCAAAACTCTTTGCCTTTATTTTTGTGCCATGCCGTTCATTTTAGAAGAAGTAACAAGCCCGCAATTAGCCAATACCTTTCTACAGGTAAATGTTTTAATAAACAGCAGTAACGCCAACTACATTCGTCCCTTAAATAAAGATGTGGCCGATGTGTTTGACAAAACCAAAAACAAAACCTTTCGGTTTGGCTCTGTCACGCGGTGGATTTTAAAAAAAGACAATGAACCCGTGGGCCGAATTGCCGCTTTTACCAATAAGCGGTATAAGAATAGGGGCGATGATGTGCCTATTGGCGGCATCGGATTTTTTGATTGTATCAACGACCAGGAAGCGGCAGATGCTTTGTTTAATGTAGCCAAACATTGGCTGGGTCAACAAGGTATGGAAGCAATGGACGGCCCCATCAACTTTGGCGAACGCGACCGTTGGTGGGGCTTGGTTGTAGAAGGTTTTCAACCACCTCTTTATTGCATGAATTACAATTTGCCTTACTATCAGACCCTTTTTGAAACGTTTGGCTTTCAGCCTTTTTTCAATCAAATTTGTTTTGGAAAAAATCCAACACAAAAGCTGGCGCCAAAAATTTTGGAACGGCATGCACACTTTGAAAAAGATCCTGATTACATAGTAAAAAACATTGAAAAAAGAGTATTGGAGAAATATGCCGAAGACTTTGCCACTGTTTACAACGCTGCCTGGGCAGGGCATGGCGGTTTAAAGCAGTTAAAAAAAGAACAGGTTGTGTTGATGTTTAAAAAAATGAAGCCGGTGATGGATGAACGAATCATTTGGTTTGTTTACTACCAAAATAAACCTATTTGCATTTTTGTAAATCTGCCCGATTTAAATCAATGGTTTAAACATTTAAACGGAAAATTTGACCTGCTGCACAAACTTAAATTTTTGTGGGTAAAAGCAACCGTGCCCCGCACCAAGTTTGCTGGAATTGTGTTTGGCATTGTGCCCGAGTTTCAGGGAAAGGGCATTGACGCTTTTGTTGTTGGCGAGGCTTACAAAACCGTAAAAGACATGAACTATACCGAATACGAAATGCAGTGGATAGGCGATTTTAATCCAAAGATGCTCAATGTTGCCAGCGGGCTTGGCGACGTACATCAAAGCCGGAAACTCACCACTTACCGTTATTTATTCGACCGAACAAAAGAGTTTCATCGCCACCCTATTTTAAGCTGAACGAAACAAATGTATCTTTATAAAAAGCATTCTTAATGACGCTCCCGCAATTAAAGTTTCTAACGGAAGAAGAGTATTTTGCTTTTGAAGAAACATCTTTGGAAAAGCATGAATATTACAATGGCGAAATTTTTGCTATGGCGGGTGCATCTATAGCGCACAACCAAATTGTAGGAAATACGCTCTCGGACATTAATCAACATTTACGAAATAAAAACTGCCAGGTATTCCCATCCGACCTTAAAATACATATTGAAGCAAATTTTTTGAATACTTATCCCGATTTAAGCATTGTTTGCGGGCAACCACAATTGTATAACAACCGCACCGATACTATTATCAATCCCTCTATACTTATTGAAGTACTTTCTCCATCTACAAAGGATTATGATCGTGGAAGTAAGTTTACATTGTACCGCGAAATTCCAACTTTAAAAGAATACATTTTAATTTCCTCTACCGAATATCGATTTGAAAAGTTTGCTCGTCAGCAGGATAATACCTGGCACTTTTCCGAAGTGCGCACACCTGACGAAACAATAAGGATTGAAACAATAGACTTTCAAATTCCCTTAATTGAACTATATCGAAATGTAGACTTTAACGCTGCTGACGAGGAAAAGAAATAATTTTAGAAATTCGTTTTATTTTCATACAGAACAGAAACTGTTCTTCTCTTCATAAAAAGATTCGCATTTCCGGTACATAAGTTACCTTAGCACGCGAGGATTATTATGGAAAAATTCATCGTCTCTGCCCGAAAACATCGCCCACAAACATTTGCAACCGTTGTTGGTCAAGAACACATTACCACTACTTTAAAAAACGCAATTACGAGTGAGCATTTGGCCCATGCTTTCTTATTCTGCGGTCCGCGCGGCGTGGGCAAAACTACCTGTGCCCGCATTTTGGCAAAAACAATAAATTGCGAGGCGCCAGTAATGGGCGAAGCCTGCGACCGGTGTTCCACCTGCGTTTCGTTCAACGAAGGAACATCGCTAAATATCCACGAGCTCGATGCAGCTTCAAACAATTCGGTAGATGACATTCGGGCTCTTGTAGACCAGGTTCGATTTACACCACAGGCTGGTAAATACAAAGTGTATATAATAGACGAAGTACACATGCTTTCGGCATCGGCCTTTAATGCATTTTTAAAAACGTTGGAAGAGCCGCCTTCCTATGCCATTTTTATTTTAGCAACTACAGAAAAACATAAAATAATTCCCACTATATTAAGCCGGTGTCAAATTTTCGATTTTAAACGCATCACCTCGCAGGATACAGTCAGCCATTTAGCCAGCATTGCCGAAAAAGAAAACATAAAAGCCGAAGATGCAGCCCTACAACTCATCTCGCAAAAAAGCGAAGGCTGCATGAGAGATGCACTTTCTATTCTCGACAAAATTGTATCATTTACCAATGGCGAATTAACCTACAACAATGCCATTGAACACCTGAATATTTTAGATGCAGATTACTACTTTAAGTTAACCGATTGCATGCTGGAGCAAGACCTTGCCGGTGCTATGCTTTTGTACGATGATATTAATAAAAAAGGCTTTGAAGGGGATGCAGTGCTGAACGGATTTACCGAGTTCTTACGTAACGTGCTTATTTGTACCGATGACCGCATAGTGGTTTTGTTGGAAGTGGTGGAAAGTTTCAAAAAACGGTATGGCGCACTTGCGCAAAAAGTAGAGGCGGGGTATTTGATAAGCGCACTGAATATTTTAAATGAATCTGAAATAAGCTACCGGACTGCCAGAAATAAACGCCTGCATGTAGAACTGGCACTGATTAAATTATGTTATTTAAAACAGGCTTTGCAGTTAGCTTCTGTTGACGGAAAACTTGAAAAAACAAAGATCACCGACAATGCCCGGTCTGTCGCATTTAGGAACATTACACCAATTGCGTATAAGCCGGAAGTATCAAAAACACTCAAAAAAGGGCCTCAGCCAGAGCCGCTTCCACCAACCGCTCCCGCCGAAGCAAAATTGATTGTTGAAGAAAAGATTCAACATTCGGAACCAATCGTTCGGGAAGGCATTGAACCTTATAAAAAGGGGTTGGCAAAGGGTAAAAAAATTGCTTCGTTACAAACTATTCGCGAGCAGTTTAATGAAGCCGATTGCGGTAGCGAAGTAAATGACAAGCCGGTAGAAATGGAAAGTTTGCAACTTGCCTGGAATCTTTTTATAGAACAATTAAAACAAGCAAAAAACCCTGCGTGGCAAAGCTTTCAGTTAGCCGAACTAAAGATTAAAGATGCAGGCCATTTTGAAGCAACCGCATCCAACAATTTACAGCAAAAATTTTTAGAGCTGGAGCGCAACAAAGCCTGCTTTTTTTTACAAAAAGAATTATGTAACCGTACGTTGCAATTTTCTATTCTGCTGGTACAAAATACGCCTGAAAACAGCCCGCAAAACTTGCCGCTTTCGTCTAAAGAACAATACCAAAAAATAGTAGCACAGTTTCCATTAGTGAAGGAGTTACGGGACAGGTTACGGTTGGAGTTGGATTATTAATTAACCAAAGAACCATTATTGTCCAACTTCATTCTTACTAATTTAACTCTTGTTGCCCTATTTGCTTTAATTTCACGCCGCATTAGTGCTTAAAAATTTTAGAACATGGCTGAAGTGATTTTGATGCCCCGCCTGAGCGATACAATGACTGAAGGTGTTATTGCTGCCTGGCACAAAAAAGTGGGCGACCCGGTAAAGAAAGGCGAGTTGCTGGCAGAAATAGAAACTGATAAAGCAACAATGGAACTGGAAAGTTATAAAAACGGTACGTTGCTGCATTTAGGATCGGAAAAAGGCGGTAAAATTCAGGTAAACGATTTGTTGTGCATCATAGGCCAGCAAGGCGAAGATGTTTCGCAACTTCTTGCCGCAGGCAATGCAGATAAAAAAGCTGAACCACAAAAAGATAAGATTGAAGGTGCAAACAATGGCGGACAGCCAGATGTAGCAACACCCGTTACCAAAGAAACAACTTCTGCCAACAAAGCCGAAGGCGAAGTACCAACTAAAGGCGCCGGTGCTCAGCAAAGCAATAGTTCCGTTACTGTCGATATCAGTAAAATGGAAGAAGTGGTTTTAATGCCGCGCTTAAGCGATACAATGACCGAAGGTGTAATTTCTGCCTGGCACAAAAAAGTAGGCGATGAAGTAAAAAAAGGCGATGTGCTGGCCGATATTGAAACCGACAAAGCCACCATGGAACTGGAAAGTTATAAAAACGGAAAGTTGTTGCACCAGGGCGCACAGGCAGGCGAAAAAATTGCCGTAAACCAGTTGTTGTGTATTATTGGCGAAGAAGGCAAAGTAGATGTAGCAGCTATTGTAGCGGCTGGCAAAGGGGGAGGAAGATCGAATAACGAAAGTGGAAGTAGCAATGACGATAGAAAAAATGAAATAGAAGAAAATCTAAAAAAAGAAGGCCAAACTAAACAAGAGGAGAACCAACCTGAAACAGCAAACGGTAAGCAGGAAACGGTTTCCGACAGTCGTATAAAAGCATCGCCGCTGGCTAAAAAGCTGGCCCAGGAAAAAGGTATCGATTTAACCAAGGTAAATGGCTCGGGCGATAATGGGCGCATTACAAAAAGCGATATATACAATTTTACACCGCCACCAGCAGCGGCGAACAATGGGCAACCTGCAGCCGATCCATCCAATATTAAAAGAGGGGAGCCACAATCGGAAAGCTATACCGATGAAAACGTTTCGCAAATGCGCAAAATCATTGCAAAACGTTTAGCAGAAAGCAAATTCAGCGCTCCGCACTTTTATCTTACCATAGAAATTACAATGGATAAGGCTATGGAAGCCCGTGTACAAATGAACGAGGTAAGCGACGTTAAGATATCGTTTAACGACATGGTTGTAAAAGCCTGCGCCATGGCGCTGCGCAAGCACCCGGCCGTTAACTCATCTTGGATGGGCGAATATATACGCCACAATCATAATATAAATATTGGCGTAGCCGTAGCTGTGGACGAAGGTTTGTTGGTACCGGTTATACAATTTGCCGACAGCAATACTTTGAGCCAAATAGCAGCCGAAACAAAAACGCTGGCAGGTAAAGCACAAAATAAAAAGTTACAACCTGCAGAATTTTCCGGAAATACGTTCACCATTTCCAATTTAGGAATGATGGATATTGAAGAATTTACGGCTATTATAAATCCGCCGGACAGCGCTATTATGGCGGTTGGAAAAATTAAAGAAATAGTGGTAGCAAAGGATGGAAACTTTGGCGTAAGCAATGTAATGAAAGTGACGTTAAGCTGCGACCACCGGAGCGTAGATGGCGCAGTGGGCGCAGGCTTTTTGCAAACGTTTAAAAAATATTTAGAAAATCCGGTAACGATGTTGGTGTAATTACTACCCTTTTTTATAGGTTTTTAGTACCATTTTGATAAGACCCGGAAGTTTTAAAACTGCCGGGTTTTTTTATAACCTTTCCAGCATTTCCACCACCTTTTCTCTTCTTAAAATTACGTAACCAATGCGGTCGTTGCTTACGCCTTCGTGCAATTGGTAACTAAAATACAATTGATCGTCTGTAACAGTAGTTTCAAAATATTTAAACGAAATGTTTGGATGTTGCTTCAATTCGTCTGCTATTTCGTACAAATGGGTAGATAAAATAAATAACGAGTTTTGAATTTTGATTAAACCTTTTATTACCGCCAGTGAACATTTCATTGCATCCTGCACATTGGTACCTTTAAACAATTCATCTATTAACACCAGCCATTTTTTGCCGTCGTTAATTTTGTAAATGGTATTTTTTATTCGCTGTACTTCGTTGAAAAAATAGCTCTCTCCCCTTGTAATATTATCAGCTACATTAATGTTGGTTAACAACCCATCGAAAAGGGTAAGCCGCATGGCCTTTGCCGGAACGCCCATGCCGATATGAGCCAAAAAAGCAGCCGATCCAATGGCTTTAATCAAAGTGCTTTTTCCTGCCATGTTAGCACCGGTTAAAAACAAAAAGTTTTGCTCCGGGTTCATCATAATATTGTACGCAACGGGCTGTTGCAGCAATACATGATATAGTCCGGAAGCTTCAAAAAAGGGTTGCTGCTGATCGATAAACTCCGGAAACTGCAAGCCAAACGTTTTTACCGCCATTGCCATCGAGTACCAGGCTTCCAACCTGCTATAAACGTCAATCATTTCCAGCGAATCCGTTCGAAACTGAACGCGTAAAAAATGTGTAAACACAAGGTTTCGTTCTGCCGAAAGCTTTTCTTTCGAAGGCACGGCCACCAACTGTTTTATTGGCCCGGCACCTAACACTTTATTTATCCGGTCAATATAAAATTGCAGTTGTGGCGGCAGGCTTGTTTCTGAAAACAGCTCTGATATCTTTTGAAGTCCGCGATAAAAATCGGCAAAATGCTTTACCGTATATTTAATTAAAGAATAATCTTGCCCATGCAGCAGCCGATAGCTTAAACTGTTTACCGGGTTTGGTTCTTTTGGAACAGGATCAAGATTATAATCGTAAAATTTATCAATCATTAAAATGGTTCCGTTGGTAATTTCTACGGGCCATTCATCAATATGGGCAAGTAGGGTTTTGATGATGTTTTGCGTCCCAATAATTCGTTTTAAGTCGGCATGCGGCTCGTTGAAAAAACGGCGCAACCATTCTTTTCCACCATAGGTTTTGGTGAAGTTGAGTTTATGAAAAATAGAAAACTCCTCTTCCTGGTGAAAGACGGATATATCGCTGAATGTAATTTTATCTATTTGCATCTCTATTAAATTGGAGCCTTTTTCCTTTTACCAATTCGTTCCACGCTCCTTTCTCGTAAATTAACTGGCCATTTACAAATGTATGCGAGATGGAGACCGGAAACGTATCTCCTTCAAACGGGCTCCAACCGCATTTGTACAAAATGTTTTGGCGCGAAACGGTGGTGCTGCTGTTTACATCTATTATTACCAAATCGGCA